>CAZXTW010000813.1:0-3339 GCA_964643525.1 uncultured Roseivirgaceae bacterium | reverse complement strand
GCCGGTTACTTTAATGGTTAGCTTATTGGGCACCAGGCTGTTGGGCACATAATGGGGTTTTACCAATATTTTTTCAACCATACCTTCTTTGGCCATATCCATTACATTGGCCAGGTAGTATTCAAGCTTTTTCATAGCAATGGTAGAGACGTAGGTGGTGTTCTCAAGCACGGCTTTGCCGCCAAGTGCTTCTGGCACCAGCAGGGCTTTATGCAGTAACCCTTTTTTGATGTACTCTTCTATCTGCTCAGGGCCAAAATCGGCACAGTTGGGGTAGGCTGGTGCAACCACCGAGGGCCTGTCCAGGCTACTGATTTGCCCCACCTGGCTGTCCATAAGCTTTTGCTGTAACAGGGGCGCACCGTTTTCCTGCATACTCCACAGCACTTCATCTTCAGTAATGACGGTGGCTACCAAAATAGCAGCCTCGCCAGCGGGCAAACGCATACTGGCAGGCAAAGGCCCCATACTTTTTGAAATCAATACATTCACCTTCTCTCCTTCGCCTAAGTCCACATCTTCTATCGTCATGCTTTGTGTTTCTTCAATTCGTTTTAAGAAATTGGCCTGAAAATACAGCTCAGCATTAGCGGCCCACAACAACAGGTAAACTGGCCATAGGGCCTCTTCGCGGGCAATGACCATCATTTCATAACCATACCCTAGCTGAACAGGAAAGTTAAAGCCATCGCCATTCCGTATTTTTTCCACTTCTGAACCCTGAGTATAATACATAGTCGGTTCTGTAAGGCCCATGGTAGTGTATACCCAGAGGTCATGGCCCAATTGGGTTGCTTTAATTGTTCCCACGCCACCGCCTCCCCAAATATGTGCATGATCAGGAGATTTCAAAATCTGTTCGGGGTATACCCCAATCTGTTCTATTATAAAAGTCTTTAGCTGGGCTACCACCAAGTTGCTCAATTCATTTAACGAATCATCAGCGCCATCTTTGGGGTAATCCTGAAATGCATCTGTAGTTTGCTGGTTTGGTTTTGAACGCTTTGGTTTGAAGAAGGCTTTAAACAGGTCTATCAAGCTGGCCATATTGAAGGGGTTTGGTTAATGAAAACAAGTATAACCGATTGACTGATACTCTCAAAGTGCACTCGTAAAATAGAACTATATTCCTTCTTATTAAACAGTTTATTGGCTACCTGACACCAGCTTCTCTGCTACCCTACTATGGCCTGAGTAGTTGTAGCCTATTATATTAGCAGTATGACCAACCAATATACCGTAAGGCAGGCGCGGCCCGATGAGTATGGTGCCATTGGCCAGCTGCTGGTGCAGGTGTATAGCGCTATTGAGGGCTTCCCAAAGGCTGATACACAACCGGGTTATTATAACCTGCTGGCCAATATTGGCCGGCTGGCCGAAAAGGAAGGCACCGAACTGCTGGTGGCCACTAATGCCACTGAGCAGGTTGGCGGGGCAGTGGTGTATTTTAACAATATGGCTGCCTATGGCCCTGGCACACCGGTGCAGCACATACAAAATACCTCTGGCTTCAGGCTGCTGGCCGTAAACCCCGCCGCACGGGGCAATGGCATTGGCCAGTTGCTTACCAATGCCTGTATTGCCAGGGCCAGGGCGCTGGGCCACGAACAGGTGATTATCCACTCGACAGAGTCAATGCATGTGGCCAGAAAAATGTATGCCAAACTGGGCTTTGAGCCCGCCCCGGCGTTTGATTTTAACCAAAAGGGCCTGCCCGTGTTTGGTTTCAGGCTTGCACTTTAATTGGTAGGCGGCTACCATAACAGCCCCATAGGGCAGTAGCCCAAAGCGAGCCATGGTATTTTAACATGGTATTATAACTTAAAGGGCTTAGTTTAGTCAATATGAAAAGACGCACCTTCATTACCAAATCGGCCATGGCCTCAGTAGGCTTTATAGCACTGGCCAACTGCACCACCAGGCAAACCCGATTAGAAGATTCAAGAGCCCTGTATGCCCTGCAGCCAGACCCTGATGGCTATATGGATTTGCCAGAGGGGTTTAGCTATGAGGTAATTTCAAAGGTGGGGCAACCCATGAGCGACGGCCTGCTGGTACCAGGTTGCCCTGACGGGATGGGTGCCTTTTTGAATGAAAATAACGACTGTGTGCTGGTGCGTAACCATGAAAACAGCCCTGGCGAGCGCGGGTACAGCCCATTTGGTGCTGATCATGCCCTGCTGAGCCAGGTGCCCAAAGATAAGCTGTATGATGCTGGTAATTTAAAAATGCCGGGGCTGGGCGGCACCACCACCATTGTATTTGATGAAACCCAGCAAACCATTAAAGAACAGTACCTGAGCCTGGCGGGCACCTACCGCAACTGTGCCGGGGGCCCCACGCCCTGGGGCTCGTGGCTTACCTGCGAAGAAGATGTAACCAAAAGCGATGGCAAAACAATTGAAAAGAACCACGGCTATGTGTTTGAGGTGCCCGCAGCAGCCAAAGGCCTGGTAGACCCCAAACCTATTGCAGGTATGGGCCGCTTTAACCACGAGGCTGTGGCCGTAGACCCCGCCACGGGCATGGTGTACCAGACTGAAGACAGACCCGACGGGTTAATTTACCGCTACGTGCCCAATAACCCAGATGATTTGCACCAGGGTGGCCAGTTGCAGTGCCTGGCTATTGAAGCAGAGCCCAGTAAAGATACCCGCAACTGGAACGAACAGACGGTAAAGGTGCACGACAAGCTGCCCGTAACCTGGCAACCGCTGGACAGGGTTGATGCGCCCGATGACGATTTGCGGTACAGGGGTTTTGATGGCGGTGCCGCCCGGTTTGCCCGTGGCGAAGGGATGTGGTATGCTGAAGGGGCTATTTATTTTGCCTGTACCAACGGCGGGCCCAGTAAGGTTGGCCAGATATGGAAGTACACCCCACAGGCCGAAACGCTGGAGCTTTTTGCCCAGTCAGAAAGTAAAACGGTGCTGCACAAGTGCGATAATATTACTTTTGCCCCCTTTGGCCAGCTGCTGGTTTGTGAAGATAATGGTGAAGAAAACCGCCTGCACCTGATTGACCAGGAAGGTAATATTAGCCTGTTTGCCGTTAACAGAAGCTCACGTTCTGAATTTGCCGGGGCGGTGTTTTCGCCCACAGGTAAAACCCTGTTTGTGAACATACAGGAAAATGGCGAAACTGTAGCCATTACCGGCCCCTGGCATAAGTTTAAAGTGTAAGCAATTATTGTAACTGTAACCTGGCCAGGGTATCGCCAGTCCATTGGTAATATTCTGGCGTAGGCCGCACGGTTTTTACTTTAACAAAATCATCATTCAGCCAAATGGCCTCACCGTTTTCATCAAGTATGGCTTTGGTGTAGGCTTTTACTTTTAC
>CAZXTW010000812.1:2764-3340 GCA_964643525.1 uncultured Roseivirgaceae bacterium | reverse complement strand
CCATTTAAATCATAAGCCCCAAATACATAATGTCGTTTCACCCTGTCTACCGGGTCAACCTCAACATCATCAGGGCCAAAATACACTTTATCGCCCTGGGCCCAGCCTGTGTAATAAATCACGCTATCGCCATTAATGCGTTGGCCCACGGCCAGCTCGGTAATATTTACGCCGTCAAAAGCAAGTGGGGCACCACTGCTTACTGTATACTGCCGGCGGGCCCAGTTCAGGGTGTCAGGCTCATTGTTTTGTGGTGGCGACTGCGCCGCCAAAACTACCGGCAAAAGGCACAGCAGGCACGCCAGGAGGTGCCAGTGCAGCCACGGTTTTTTGGTCATAGTTGTCTGAATCATAAGTACTTTGTGTGTTGTTAATATCCCGGATCAGGCTACAACTTCAGTACCTTTTTTGTAGATCAATAATGGTGTTTTAGCCAAGTGAAATATTGAGCAGGCCAGATGGAAACCAAATTGCTGAAATGAAATATATGCCCGCTGAGCAGATGAAATGAAAGGTAAAAGCCACCCTGGGCCTAAAAAGTAAAAAGAGGCGTTGCCTGTGGCAACGCCTCTTGAT
>CAZXTW010000812.1:0-2754 GCA_964643525.1 uncultured Roseivirgaceae bacterium | reverse complement strand
CTGTACTACAATGCGTTGAGTTACAGTTTGCTCACCCACCTGTATGGTTAGCACGTAAATGCCCTGCTCCAGGCTTTGCACATTGAAGGTTCTGTTAAACTCACCACCTTCATGCTGGCCGGCAAACAGGCGCATGCTGGGCTGCAGCCTGTTGGTAGCGTTTTGCAGGGTAACCTGCACATCAGCATTAGGCTGGTTTACATCAAAGCTTACCACCAACTCATTGGCTGTGGGGTTGGGGTATATATTGCTTTTGAATTGAATAGGCTGTTTAATAGGCTGGATGATGATGGTATTGTTGGGGTGCACAATAAAGCGCTCACCACCTACCAGCGGGGCTTCGCGCTGCTCAGCATCCTGCTGTACAACATCAAAGATTGACGCGCCACGTTGCCCAAAACCAGTTGAGAATTGAAACTGCAACGAAAAGGTTTCTTTGGCATCCAGCGCCAGGCCATAAATACCCGCCCCTTCAGTGATCTTAAAGGTTACATCGTCTACCTGCTCAATGCCTCGCATGTTGGTTTCCTTCAGCCTATGGGCCAGCTTCTCATCAGCCCGCATCAGTACTGCGCCACCATTGGCAAATAAAGGGTACCTGATTTGCTCATTAAAGCCGGCATCAGTAAACAACAGGTTATACCGCCTGGTGCCTAATTCAGTACCGCCTACATAAACTGACATTAAGCCATCAGCATCGTTGTTGTAAACTGATACATTTTTCCAGGCAATATTATTGTTGCGCCTTACGTTGCCGCCTACACCAACATTGATCAGTTCAAGGAACATGGGGTCTGCGGCAGACTCAATACGTGATAACAGGCAGTAGTGGTGTCTGTCGTTCACGAAATCATCAGGGTTAGGCGGGTACCAGGGTATTTCAATAACGGTAGAAGCACCCGGTGCCAGCGGAGGCACACCCACGGTATTGATCTTATCACCCTGTAATAAACCGCTCAGCATGTAGTTAATCCAGTGTGTGGGCCACATTAAACCGGTAGAGGCTTTAGACCAGTAGGTCGTCAGGTTGGCGCAGCCACTGGTATTGGTACCGCGGTTGGTTACACGTACATACATACCATTACGTGAAAACTGCTTGTACTCAGGGTTTTCATGTGAGGTTACACCATCAAGGCTTTGGCGCGTCCAGATGTCATTGCTAATCCACATGGGGCCTGTATCAGGGTTAGGCTCCACGCCAGTATCAAACGGGCGGTCTTTCGTGTAGATATCAAAGGCAGGGGTACTTGGCAACAATGCCTGTGCGGCCAGTACGGCAGCCTCAGCGTCAACCAGGCCATAGCCTACTTCGTTGTTCCAGGTACCGTTGGGCCGGCCAGCAGTGGTGCTGTAGGTATAACCACCAGTTTTTTGCGCGGTTTGCTCAATAATATTCTCTACCTGGTCGTGGGTAAGGCAAGGGTTTACTGACAGTATCAGCGCCACCACGCCAGCCGCATTGGGGCAGGCCGATGAAGTACCGTTAAAGGTAGCTGTATAATCGCCACCCGCATAGCCGGCAGCACCCTGCCTGTCAGTAGCATCAATGAAAATACCAGGTGCTACAATATCAAGCTCAGTACCAAAGTTTGAGCCTGAGCCGCTGCTCCATGAGGCGCATGAGCTACCGCCAAAGCTTGGGTCAATGCGCAGCCCGCAAGGGTCTACCGCGCCCACCGCAATAATATCAGGGTTGCTGTTGGCAGGGTACCCTACAGAGGTATTGCTGTTACCAGAAGAAAACAGAATAACAGTACCTAAGCCACCACGGCCAAACTGAAGGGCATCGTCAATGGCATCATCAATTACCGTATAAGCTACACCTGAGCCCCACGAGTTGCTAATGAGGTCAGCCCCATTTTGCCAGGCCCAGTTAATACCGTCGGCCCTTTTTTGACGAGAGTTGGGTGTACCAAACAACGAGTTACTGATAGACATCAGGCGGGCATCAGGGGCCACACCGGTTACACCAGTGTTGTTGTCTTGAATGGCCGATACAATACCTGCACAGGGGGTGCCATGGCTGCCCAATACCAGGGCAGGTGTGGTGCCCGACTCACTGTCAAAGCCAGTAGTAAACACATTGTCTTCCAAATCAGGGTGGTTCATTTCAAAACCATGATCTAAAATGGCAGTAACAACATCTCTGGCACCGGTGGTAATATCCCAGGCGGCTTCGGCATTCATGTCAATGCCTGCTGTGCCCCCATGCTGTGTGGTGTTGTTTAACGCCCACTGGTTGGCATACAATGGGTCATTGGGCACATAGTCGGGGTTGTCGTTCACCATCAGGTCTGGCTCTGCAGCAGCAAAACGCTCAGACTCATAAAACAGGTTGGCAGCCTGCATTGAGTTTACCTCTGAAGCCGGGGTAACGGCCAGGGTAAACCAAAGCGGCATAAACCGGTTCTGGCCTACAATATCAGCATTAATGCTGGCGGCCATATCCTGCAAAACAGGCAGGTCATCTTCATTTCTCAGCTTTACCAGAAAGTACTGCGAGAGGCCAATCTTTTCTTCTGCCCCATTGCGAAAGTAAGGAAAAGCCATGGTAATGCGCTCACCAGCCTTTAACTGGTTCAGGTAACCCAGGTATTGCTCGCTGCTGCGGTTGGCTGTTAAGCGTAACTCAGCCCAACGGGTAATTGTATTGGGCCTGGGGGTAACTGCATCAAGGGTTTGCAGGCTGTTATCAACCATAAAACGCTCAATAACAGAAGTTTCTACCAGGTTGCTTTGTAGCACATCTGCACT
>CAZXTW010000811.1:0-3345 GCA_964643525.1 uncultured Roseivirgaceae bacterium | reverse complement strand
AGCCTGTTTGGTGATATTGTGAAGGTAACGCCCTCATCAAAGGTGGTGGGTGATACCTTCACAATATCACCAAACAGGCTATTTACCGCCTGGTAGTTTACCTTAATCTGTTCAAAGCGGTCTTCAAGGCCCAGTGCAATAGCCTGAGGCCTCAGGTTAGAATACTGCCCACCCGGTATCTCATGGTCATACACCTCTGCGGTGCCTGCCTTCAGGCCAGACTCAAACGGGTAATACATATTACGCACCTGCTCCCAGTAAGTGCTGTACGCATTTAACGAGTCAAGGTCAAAGGGCAGCTCACGCTCGTGCCCCTGCATAATGGCTACTAATGAATTAAAGCCTGGCTGTGAGGTAAGGCCCGAAACCGCATTCAACGCTACATCTACTACATCTACCCCAGCCTCAATTGCCTTCAGGTATGTAGCCGATTGTACCGATGAGGTATCGTGCGTATGTAAATGAATAGGCAGGTCAACCTTTTCTTTTAAAGTACCCACCAGCACTTCGGCTGCATAGGGCTTTAACAAACCGGCCATATCCTTAATAGCCAGCATATGGGCCCCTTCATCTTCCAGGCGGCAGGCCAGGTCAACATAATACTGCAAATCATACTTCTTGGTACGGGGCTGCAGTATATCACCTGTGTAACATATTGACGCCTCGGCAATGGCACCAGTACGCTCTCTAATGGCCTTAATGGCTACCTTCATGGCCTCTAGCCAATTCAGTGAGTCAAACACCCGGTACACATCAATACCTTTACCCTCGTTCCACGACTTTTCAATAAACAGCTCTACCAAATTATCAGGGTAAGCCTTATAACCCACAGCATTACTGCCACGCAGCAGCATCTGAAACAACATATTGGGCATCGCTTCACGAAACAACTCCAGGCGGCGCCAGGGGCTTTCATGCAAAAAGCGCATGGCCACATCAAAAGTGGCCCCACCCCATACTTCCATAGAAAACAACTGCGGGTGGCTGCGCGCAAAGCCACGGGCTACCCGCACCATATCAATCGTACGCACCCGCGTGGCCAGCAGGCTTTGGTGGGCGTCTCTAAAAGTAGTATCAGTATACAATACAGCTTTGGTAGCCTTAATCTGGTCTACAAAACCCTGTGGGCCAAGCGCTGTCAACTCATCCTTTCGGCCCTTTGGGTAGGGGTCAAACCGCTTAAACGGGGGCACTACTGGTGCCTTCAAAGTACGGCCATCATTCACCTTCACATCAGGGTGGCCGTTAATCGTAACATTGGCCAGGTACTTCAGTGTTTTGGTACCCCGGTCAAAGCTCTTGGCTATTTTAAACAGCCCAGGGTTTTCATCAATAAACTTTACTGTGGCATGGCCCTTATAAAACTCAGGGTGGCTAATTACATTCTCTAAAAAGCCAATATTCGTTTTTACCCCCCTGATTCTAAACTCACGCAGGGCACGGTGCAGGCGTTGGGCAGCACCAGGCAGTGTGCGCCCCCAGGCCGATACCTTAACCAGCATAGAATCAAAAAAGGGAGATATCTTCACCCCGGTATAGCAGCTACCTGCATCAAGCCTGATACCAAAGCCACCGGCACTGCGGTAGGCTATTACAGTACCAAAATCAGGCTTAAACCCAGCGGAAGGGTCTTCAGTAGTAATGCGGCATTGTATGGCATAGCCGTTGCACTGCACATCGGCCTGGGCCTTAATAAAAATCCGCTTATCAGCCAGGGGGTAACCTTGCGCAATCAGCAACTGGGTACGCACAATATCAATACCGGTTACCTCTTCAGTAATTGTATGCTCTACCTGTATACGCGGGTTTACCTCAATAAAAAATATCTCTTCCTGCTTATTCACCAAAAACTCAACCGTGCCCACATTCACATAACCCACATATTTGGCAATGGCCAGGGCATGGGCATACAGCTTTTGCTTGGTAGCATCAGTTAATGAAATACAGGGGGCCACCTCAACCACCTTCTGAAAGCGCCGCTGCACTGAGCAGTCACGCTCATACAAATGCACAATATTGCCATAGGCATCGCCCATAACCTGTACCTCTATATGCTTGGGGCTGTCAATATACTTTTCAAGAAAAACAGTATCATCACCAAAGGCCTTACCTGCTTCGCCTTTGGCTTCGGTATAGGCGGCAGTCAGCTGGTTGGCATCATGTACTACACGCATGCCTCTGCCCCCACCCCCGGCGGCGGCCTTTACCATAACCGGGTAGCCAATGCGCGCTGCCTCTTCCAAGGCAATAGCTGCTGTGGTAAGTGGCTGGCGGCTGTCTTCAATTACCGGTACGCCTGCCGCTACGGCCACCTTCTTGGCCTCTACCTTATCGCCCAGCTGCTCCATAGCCTCTGGCGTGGGGCCAATAAAAATAATACCCTCTTCGCGGCAGCGGCGTGCAAACTGCACATTCTCACTTAAAAAACCGTAGCCAGGGTGTATCGCGTCCACACCCTGGTGCTTGGCCACACCAATCAACTCTTCAATATCTAAATAAGGCTTCAGCGGTTCATCATCGTGACCTATCTGGTAGCTTTCATCGGCCTTGTAACGATGCAGTGAATAGCGGTCTTCATGCGTATACACGCCCACCGTACGGATGCGCAGCTCTGAAATAGCCCTGAACACCCTAATGGCAATCTCACCACGGTTGGCCACCAGTACTTTTTCAATTTTTCTAATCTCAGATTTCATAATAAGGTTATGTGTGGCCCCAATACACCAAGGCCCAATTGTACAATCAATATCCCAAAACCGAAATTATTAAAAATATCATCACCGCCGCATTCAGAACCAAAAATTGATCACTCAAAATACCTTAACCTACAGCCACAGCTTTAGCAGGCCTGCATCATACCCTCCTGCGCTCCTAACAAAATTTGCTGCCTGCCTTACAATGGCTTGCGCCAAGCAAAGAATTAAAGGGCTATTACATGCTGCTATAGATTTGTACTATATTGCCTGTAGCAAACGCTTTACAACCTGTATATGCCCACAAACACCAAGCTTGACCCTTTAGGCCATGACACCCTCTGGAAAAACGTGACTGAAGACTTTGCCTTTGATTTTGTTCGCTACTTTTTACCTGAATTGTATGCAGTAATTGACGCTACAGTAAGCCCCAAGTTTCTTGACAAAGACCTGAAACAGCTGTTTGCCGACCATGGCAACAACCGAAAGGTGGACCGGTTAATAGAGTTTACCCTGAAAAACGGCAATAAAGAGTATGTGTGGATACACATTGAAATACAGGAGTATTACGACAAACATTTTGCTCGTAGAATGTTCGAGTACTACTACAAAATTTTTGAGCTATCAAAAGGCGAAATAGAAATCAACTCAA
>CAZXTW010000810.1:0-3354 GCA_964643525.1 uncultured Roseivirgaceae bacterium | reverse complement strand
CTTTTCAACTGAAATAGAGTTATTAAAGCTTTTTTTCAAGCCAGATAAGTCATTCAGATAACTCTTCTCAAGGCACAAGCCAAACGAGTTAAATCGTTCTTTCAATTGCTGAAGAATAGATAAGTACCACTTTCTCATCTCTAAGCTGCTGTTAACCTCATCTAACTTCAAATCGATAAATGATATATGGTTTTCATCAAGCTCTAATTTATAATGCTCGTAAATAACGATTTCACTTTTACTAAGTTCCAGCTCTTTCAATTCTTCATTGAAGAAATACATAAATAAAAGAAGAATTGAATCTGTCACACAGATAGTCCTTTCAGTGCTTGAATTATTAACAGATATGTATGAATGAGCCATGTTTTATCTAATTAAGTATGTCTTGTTTGCTGTAGCAGTACCCTTTCCTCTTACTGCATTTTCTACCATATCCAATTGCTCGGGTGACAGCTTTCTGACATCAATCACAAAATAATCAATACTCTTATCATAAAAATGCTTGGTAAATGCGCCCTTCATCCATTTTGAAAAACCAGCTTCATCTAATTGTCTTCCCCCTGTTCCAAAATGGGACACTCGCTTATTGCCAAAAATCATGGCATCCACACCTCTTTCTAATGACTCTGTAACTGTACCACCGATTGAAGATTCAAATATTGCTAACCCTTCAGCCTCATAAATATCTAATTTACCTCCATCAGGATCACTGAATTTTTTTATCTCGTCAACTCTCTTAGAAACCTTCAAAGATTCAAAAATACTTTGCAATCTCTTCAGGACAATGGTACTGTTACTACTAAGTAGTGCTGCTGGATCACCCCCAGACTTTAAACCTTTTGCAACACCAATTGCACTTAAACCACCCAATCCATAATCAATTACTTCAGCAAGCGTTGATTCTGTTGGAAGTACAGTCCAACCAGTTTGAGGGTTGTCTACAGTGCCACCAGTAAACATTTTGACGTTAAAGTGTTCTCCCAACTCAGCATCAGTGAGAAATGACACGTCATAACCTGCATTTTCAAGCTGTGCTCTAATCATCCTTCCTTCAGCAGGCTTATTAAAGACATTCATTGCTGCAGAGAAAGTGTTCGATACAAAGTCATTAATAGAAAAATAACTTTGAGCTAGTATAGGGGGGTCACCTTCTACTTCAGTTTTACCTACAAATTCCAGACCCTCTAAGTCAATTCCATCAATTGGCCTATTACTTGCAAATTGATATGGTGTCAGTTCCGCATACTTATAACTTAATGGGTCAATAGATAAAAATCGGCCAATACTGGAATTATAGATTCGGAAGCCGTAATCATAATGGGTTAAGCCAAACTCACCATCGGTATCTTTTTCTTTGCTGTTAAAACCATAACGGTATTTGCTGCCATCAGTAAAGCTGAGGCCAGGCTGCTCCATGCCAAAAGGGTAATACTGTTGGTAGCTGAGTAGTTTGGGCCTGAAGTTGCTGGCTGAGGCACCCGTGACATCACTGAGTTTGCGGTCACTAATTACCGCCCGCACATTGCCCAGGTGGTCTGTCAGCTCATACTGTTTTTGGTCCAGCTTGCGGCTTAGCTGTATGCCCTGGTCAGGGTTTTGTAATGCGGCATTTAGTTCACCAGAAGTAAGGCCAATATCATTGCCCGGCGTAGCTGTATAGGTAAAGCCATCGGCCAGGGTAAGCATGGCGTTGTTGGCCACATGGTAATCATGGGCAGGGGGGGCGCTAACGGTTTGGTTGCTGGTTATAATTTCAGTGCCTTCGGGCAGTTGATTAATTAAAGCCAGGGGCTGGTACTGGCCCAATTTTTTTGAACCGTACAGAGGCTGCTCAATAGGTTCAATAAGCGCTGAGGCACCCTGCTGCTGGTATACCGCCAGTACTTCTCCTTGTGCGTCTCGTACATAATAGGTGGTGTTGACTGTGCCGCCAGGTGTGGTGGTTTGCTTAATTACCCGGTTGCCGGTAGCATCATATGTAAAATCAGCCACCGGGTTGCCTGCAAGTGTGGTGGTGTTTTTTACTTTGCCATTGGCCAGCCAGTTGATTTTGCGGTCTTCAGCCTGGTCATGCACCAGATTGCCTATGGCATCGTAGCGGTAGTTGTCAGGGGCCTGGTCTTCCAGGTCATTGGGTAGTAAGCCAGGGCTACCCGTATCGTCAATATGCCTGAGCCTGTTTTTGGGGAATAAACTCTCTGCGGTGTTTGGGTCATTAAAACCGCCGTAATTGTAGCTTAGGTTGTCAAAGGTATTGCCATTGGCATCATTGCGGGTTAGGGTAAGCAGGTTGCCGTTGCCATCATAAGCATACGTGGTGTTGAATGCATTGGCTATCAGACTATTGTTAGCCGAAGTAATGCGGTTCAGCACATCGTAGGTGTATTGGGTGCCCAGGGTTTGGCGCTCATCGCTTTCATTGAGGTAACCCTGCTTCCAGGTGGCAATATTGCCATTGTACAAGTCGCGGCCAGGCAGTACCTCCACCGGGCTGGTGGGGTTGTAGCCTGCGGTGGCATAATCACCAGTAAAATAGGTCAGGGTACTGGCATAGGCATCTTTGGCTGTGGTGCTGTTGGCTGTACCTGCAATGGGGGCATCGGCCAGGCTGCCGGGCTCATTAATAGTTTTTTTCCATCCATTAACAGTATAGCGGTAGTCAAGTGCCTGCACATGGTCTTCGCCTATTTCAGCCCGGCGCAGGGGCCCGTGGGCGTAGTATTCATAGCTGGCGTCAACATCCCACAGAAAGCCATCGGGCGAGGTGTATACCTTTTCAATGCGGCCGTCAGCATCGTATTCATATTTATGAAAAAACTGGTCGGTATGGCCAGGGTTATAGGCCATTTGGTTAACCAGTCTGGTCAGCAGGTCATATTCATATTCTATTACCTTCTGGCCCAGGCCGGGCACATCCTGCACCAGCCAGGCTACATTGCCATACAGGTCATAACTGTAAATGGTGGTAACCTTGGCTGTGCCAGTACCGGTTTGGTCACTTATAGTAAAGCTAATACGGTTGCGTAAAAACTGCTGAGCGTAGCCCTGGGGCAGCCCCTCATCATAAGGCTTGGTGTAGGTAGTGGTAACAACCTCCGTTTTACCGGCAGCTGGTGCCCAGGCTTGGTTGTTGGCTTCAGCTTCAGGGTTGCTTAAGGCAGCAGTAACGCCAAATTCTATAGCCCGGCCCAGGTCATCATACAAAACATAAGCCATGGTAAATTCAGCAGCCTGCTGGGCATTCTGGCTAAAGCGCAGCTGGCCAATGTTGTTGTGCCAGAACGTGGTGGTGCCCCCATCTGGCGTGTTAGATGCTACCAACTGGCCCAGGCTGTTGTACTGGTAGGTTGTCAT
>CAZXTW010000809.1:0-3366 GCA_964643525.1 uncultured Roseivirgaceae bacterium | reverse complement strand
ATCCAGCGAGGGGCCGCCTGTAATGAAGTTGCTGAACATTTCAAACTGGGCATTGTTGTTTACGCCGTCTTGGTTATTGAGCACCTCAAGGTAGTCATTGCGCAGCCCTACGTAGTTGGTTTGCTGGCCCGAGAGTATCCGGCGGATGGATAGCTCCAACACATTGTCAAGGTTGGTATCAATGGGGCCAGGGTCTGGGGTATCGTCATCGCCGCAGGCTGCCAAAAACAATAGTGCTAGTATCAGGGGTACCAGGGCCCATTTGCTTAGCTGGTGCATCATTACATAGGGTTTATTACAATTAACCCCAAATTTATATCAGGCAGGGTTAAAAAGTAAGGGGCCAACATGGCCCCCTATTAATTATTCATTGTTCATTATTAATTGCCACCGGGCTTACTCGTCCTTTAGCGTCTCTGCCGGGTTTTTGTAGGCCGCGGTTAGTGATTGGTAGCTAATGGTTAAAAAGGCTATGGTCAGGGCTGCCAGGGCCGCCAGGGCAAATACCCACCAGTAAATGGGGGTGCGGTAGGCAAAATCGCCCAGCCACTGGTTTACCAGGTAATAGGCAATGGGTACGGCCAGCACAATGGCCAGTACCACCAGCCGGGTAAACTCAGCCGAAAACAACAATACCAGTTCACTTACCCTGGCCCCCAGTACCTTTCTAATGCTTAGCTCTTTGGTGCGCTGCTCGGCACTGAAGGCCGCCAGCCCAAACAGCCCCAGGCAGGCTATGGCCAGGGCCATCAGGGTAAATGCATTTAATATGCTGCCCATTTGCTGTTCAGACTTAAAGGTGGCCTCAAACTGCTGGTCTAAAAAGCTGTACTCAAACGGCACCGTGGCATCTACCTTGTTCAGGGCCAGCTGCAAATCTTCAATTGCCTGCTGCACATCGGTGGCGGTTTGTACCTGCGCTGGGTTCAGCTTCATTGAAATAAATGCCTTGCCAATGCCGTAATTCCACAGGCTGTCATTGCCGTTACTTAATATCACCAGTGGCTCAATTTTGTCGTGCATGCTTGAGTAAATAAAATCTTCTACCACGCCAATTACTTCCAGTGGCAGCTCGTTGTCAAAGTCACAAATCACATCTTTGCCTACCGGGCTGTTGTTGCCCCAGGTGCTGGCGGTACCCCAGCCCAGGGCCCTGGCGGCAGTTTCATTAATTACAGCAGCATATTTATCAGTGGTAATGGTGGGGTCAAAATTGCGGCCGGCCACAAACTGCAGGTCAAGCACCTTTAGGTAGGCCCCATCGGCCCTGAAGTTGTTCATATCTACACTGGGGCCGTTGGGGTCTTCGGTTTTGTACCGCTCCCCATCCCACACCCTGAAAGGCAGCGCAAAGCTTTTGCCCACATGCGTAAAAGCAGGGTTATTGGCCAGGGTGGCCAGCAGCACTTCATCATTCTTGCCCAGCTCATCTACATAGTGTAATTGCAATACCTGTTCAGTACCCATGCCCAGGTCTAAATTGCTGGTGTAGCGCAGCTGCTGCTGCACAAAAAAGGCGCATATGGTTAAGCCTATTGATATGGTAAACTGAAACACCACCAGGCCATTTCTAAGGGCCCTGCCTTTAAAACCAGTGCTTATTTTGCCCTTGAGGGTGGCTATGGGGCGGAATGAAGAGAGGTAAAATGCCGGGTAGCTGCCCGCCAGTATGCCCAGCAGCGCAATAAAGGCCAGCAGCAGGGCAATAAAGGCTGGCTGGGTAAGGTAGGGCAACAGGGCCATGTGGGTGTTGGCTATGGCATTGAAGGCCCCCAGGGCAAAATACACCGCCACCAGGGCCAGCAGGGTGCCAGCAGCCACAAACAGTACTGATTCAAACACAAACTGGCGCGTTAAGGCGGCGCGGTTGCTGCCCAGCACTTTTCTAATGCCCACCTCTTTGGCGCGGTTGGCCGAGCGGGCCGTGCTGAGGTTCATAAAGTTGATGCAACTCAGCAGCAGCACCAGTGCCCCAATGGCCGTAAACACCACCACAAAGCGGGGCTTGCCAGTAGGGCCAAACCGGTGCCAGCCGGGCGCACCTGCCCGGTACACGTCTTTGAGGGGTTGCAGGTACAGCCGCCAGTCATTGCCTTTGGTAAACTTCTCATAAGGCTGGTTCAGTATGCGCTCGGTAGTAGCCGGGGCATATTTGGGGGGCAGGGCCTGCATCTTTTGTTCAAGGGCGGCTATATTGGTGCCCTCATGTACCAGCCCATAGGTGCTAAAGGTAGTCCAGATCCACTTCCAGCCGTGCTGCTTCATCTCTTCGGGGTAGCTTGTTAACGACACCAGTATATCAAACTGCAGGTGGCTGTTGTCGGGCAGGTCGGCCAGTACAGCCTTTACCGTAAAGGCCTGCCATTGGCCTTCAAAGTTTTTAACTTCTACCACCTTGCCCATGGGGTTTTGGTGCCCAAAGTAGCGCTGGGCTGTGCTGTAGGTCATCACCATGCTGCCGGGGCCGGCCAGGGCCGTAGTGGCATCACCACGGATAAAGTCAAAGGTAAACACGTCAAAGAAATTTTCATCTGCCGGAAAAAACCTGGCCTCTTTAAACAGCTGGGCGTTGCTTACCTTACCCTGCCTGCGGGTGGTTTGTGGCCCCCTGGCCAGCAGGCGGGTAACTGCCTCAAACTCGGGCAGGTCTTTGCGCAGGGCATCGGCTATGCCGGGGCCCAATGAGGCCGATTGCTCTTGCCAGTCGTCCCAAATCATGGGTTGGTTAATGCGGTAAATGCGGTTGGCTTTGGTATGAAAGGTGTCATAGTGCTGCTGTTCATACACATACAGGCTAATTACCAGTGTGGTGGCTATGCCTATGGTCAGGCCCAGCAGGTTCAGGCCCGTAAACAGCCTGTGGCGCAGGGCACTGCGCCAGGCAATTTTAAACATGCTTTTAATCATCAATGAGTTATTTTGAGTTTTAACCTTGGTCATTCTGGCAAATCCAAACAGCAGGTGCACTACGTCAAACCAGTACATTAGCCGGGCATAGGTGCGCCCCCTGGCTGCCAGGCGCATGTGGTACACCTCGTGCAGGTCGCCCAGCAGCTCTTCCAGCAGGGCACCAGGCAGCCAGCGCGCGGCCAGCCTGTTGGCCAGCTGTGGGGTTGTGGCCTTGTTGTTGTTTGGGTTGGGGTTGGCAGGGTGTGGCATTACAGGTTGCCTTTTAGTTGGGGTATTAGCTGCCACATTTTCTGGCGCACGTCTTGCGCGGCCCTGAGCATTTCTAGGCCCCCATCAGTAATGGTAAACAGGCGCTTGCGGCGGTCGCCCCGCTTGGCGGTGTTGCCTCCTAAGGCAGATTCAAGCAGGCCTTTGTCTTGCAGGCGGTACAGAGTAATATGCACTGCGCCCAGCATT
>CAZXTW010000808.1:0-3373 GCA_964643525.1 uncultured Roseivirgaceae bacterium | reverse complement strand
CTTGTCAGATACATTCATTAACTAACACTATAGTGGTAGTTAGTGCTTATATTTGCACTTAACTACTACTATGATAGCACTTATTACACCGGGGCAGGCCCGGCAGCAAATGGCGCAGCATATGCGGGCACAGCGGCTGGGGCAGGGCCTTACGCAGCAGGGCCTGGCTGCCCGCGCAGGCGTAAGCCTGGCCTCATTGCGTAAATTTGAGCAAAAGGGCAGCATCTCTTTAGAATCATTCCTTAAGCTGGCTCTGGCCCTGGGTTGCCTTGAGCAAGTGGTGCAGGCCACTGCGCCAACCCAGCAAAACTTCACTTCTATTGACGAAGTACTTGAAGCCCCCCAACCCAAAACACCCCAGAGGGGTAAAATCAATTAACCCGGCACATAGTTACTGAATACCCTACAGTGGTAATCGCTACCAGCCAAAATGGCATAAATGCTGAATAATTGCCGCACAAATGTGGGTGGCGAAACCTTTTGCATGGGTTTTGCGTATCTTTACAGTCCGAAAGGAGTCACATCCTGGGGCCGACCGGTATTGACAGTAGGTGAATACTGTGTATTAGCATGTCGGGTGTTGGTCGAACCACCCGTGAAACAATCGATCAAACCATAATTGGCGAAAATAACTACGCCCTAGCTGCTTAAGAAAGATTCTTAACAATTGCTAGTGTCCTTCCGGGCCTCCGTTCTGCCGGACCGGGTTGAGGGCATCGAAATGCGGAACTAGCCGTTGCAGCGGCGCGATGCAACAGCGAAACTAAGCGCATAAGGCAGGGATTAGGTTGGTGCGCCCACCTTACCCAGCCCGACAATTAAGGGCACTCTAAGCATGTAGAAAATACATGGTTTCCTTATCTGGACGAGGGTTCGACTCCCTCCGGCTCCACACAAAGAAAATCCCGACCTGCTAAGGCCGGGATTTTTTTATGCACCCTGGCAATTAGTCAGTTACCAGGGTGCTTTTAGTAAAAACAGATGATTATAATCAGGTGCTTCAGCCTTAATGCTGTTACTCGTCTTTAGGCTTTGGGCGCATAAACACATCACTGGCAATTTGTGTTGTTTTAAACAGTGCAGTATCTGTTGCCTGGGTTTCCAAAAGAAATATCACCTCTATTTGCTCTACGCCATTTACATTGCTGTATTGACCAGTGTAACTCGTTACAGCCGGATCATACGCTTTAGTTTTGGGCCATGAGGCGCTGAACGCCACAGGTATAAAATTGGGGCTGGTGGGGCTCATGGCAATAGAGCCATGGATGGGTACAGTCACCGGGTCATCTGTACTTCTAAAGTGGCCGGTAACCTTACCTTCTTCTACCTCTAAATAAAGCGGAGAGCCAACAGAGCTGACCCAGTGGCCGCCTACGGGGTTGTGATTTGAATTTGACATTGTGTTAGGAAATTTGTGGTTAATAAAATGTAATTGAATGAATTGAACATTTGATTTGGCTAAACAATAATAAGATTGATGGATTGAATGGTCATGTATTTAGTGTTACTACTTATTAAAATGATTGATGGATTGAATGGTAATGTGTTTTGATAATATACAGATAGCATGATACATTGAATTGGCTATGCAAGCTTTCGGTTACTTAAATCTAGATTAAATGCCTTTTTAATAGCATACTACAAAGGTGCAGCCTTGCCGCCAGGTAACAAAGGCCAAAAATTCTGAATCATGGCCTATTATTCGGTTGTTATAAAATGAGTGGTTTAGAAAGCGGTTTTCTGCTTTGTCAGGAATGGAAAGAGCGAAAGTTGAGCGGGGTCATGTTTCTGTGTTTCTTAAAAAAGCGCCCAAAATGCGAGGCATCATCAAACCGAAGGGTAAAGGCTATTTCCTTAATATTGAGCAGTGTATACACCAGCAGGTACTCTGCCTCGTGAATAATGCGCTCGTGTATGTAATGCAGGGCCGTATGGCTGGTGGTTAATTTAACTGTTTCGCTCAGGTGCTTGGCTGTAATATTCATCAGCTCAGCATACTCCTGCACGGTTCGTTTCTCTTCAAAATGGGCTTCAACCAAAGCCTTAAACCGCACAAACAGTAAGCCCTGCGTTTTACTTTGGCTGGGCAGGGCAAGGTCATTGGTTGACTTGCGCCTGAACTTAATCAATAACTGAACAATGCTGGCTGTGGCCGCCTCTTTATAATAGGTGTGCCGCTGCACCATTTCCTGGTTAATGATATTAAAAGTAGTGAGCCAGTCTTCACACTCGGCGGCATCAAGCACAATATTTGGGTTTTGGGTAAATTCAAACGTAAGCAATTTATCTAACTCTGTAATAGCCAGCCTGAACTTACTGAGGGTGTCCTTCTCAAATAGCAGCACATAAATTTTAAAATCATCGGTGGTGTCTCCAAAAGAGTGGATCTGCCCTGGCAGTATTAAATGTACTGAGCTGGGCACAATAGCAAACTTATGGTGGTTAATGCGCCGCCTGCCCGAGCCACTGAGGCAAAACACCATAATATAATGGTCGCACCTAATGGGTATGCCCTTATTACCATCGCCGTTATTAGATATCAACACAATGCCATTGGGGTCAAAATCTTCAGCAAAAATATCCATGCCATACTCAGGCTTTGGGGCATGCATATGTTTGTAAACCTCTAAGCTGCTGGCAATGGTTTGTAAGGGGACTTTGGTGTCACTCATTTATCCTGAATGCTTATCATAGATCATCCGGCTAATATAAATGCCAAGTCAAATTTAAATAAACCGTTGGTTTAACCCATACCAACCGGTGGCCTTTTATGTAGTTAACTGCTGTCTTGTTTAGTATTTGCAGCCTTACAATACCACCTTTCAGGAATGAAGTGACTAACAATATAAAAAAGCAACCCCATCAAGGCAGTTGCCCTAATTGGGGTTAGCCTCAAAGGGGTTGTATTTGCTATTTTACCAGGTAAGGGTTTTCATAAGGGTTAACCAGGTTGCCCTGCCAGGCCAGCACCCGGTACAGCACAGCCACTGCATCGGCCCGGGTGGCATTAAATGTGGGGCCAAGTACCGTAACTATGGGGTAGTTCACAATGAGCGCATTGGCCTTTGCATTGGCTACGGCCTGCCTGCCCCAGCTGGCAATTTGCGCTTCATCTTCAAAATAAGCCAGATCGGCCACGTCACCATTATTCATGGTGGCTGCCGAGAGGATCGTGATCACCTCAAGCCTGGTAATGCGCTGGTCGGGCTTAAAGGTACCATCAGGAAAGCCCGCCATATAACCGGCCCGTGCGGCCCATAGTATCTTTGCCTCTGCCCAGTGCCCTGCAATATCAGGAAAGCTACGCGCGGCCACTGCCGGGTCGGCTGAAAGGGGTGGGTTCAGCACGCTGGTCAACATAGCGGCAAACTCT
>CAZXTW010000807.1:0-3376 GCA_964643525.1 uncultured Roseivirgaceae bacterium | reverse complement strand
CAACATCTTCTACATTATACGGCGTTGAAATAATATCAATGCCCAGCTCCTGGCCCAGGGCTGGGCGTTGAAATAATATCAATGCCCAGCTCCTGGCCCAGGGCTATCAGCTGGGGGTAGTGCTGTTCTGACAGTTCCAGCTTCTTCAACATCTCCAATTGGCTCTCTTGCTGGTCGGTTACCTTCAGTTGGTAATTGGCTTTGGGGGCGGCGGCTGTTACCACACGCTCGGCTTTAAATGTCTGGAACTTCACACAGTCGGCCCCGCAGGCCTTGGCCTGCCTGATCAGCTCCAGGGCCGTCTCCAGGCTGCCGTTGTGGTTCACGCCGGCTTCGGCAATAATATACACCGGCTGGCCGGTGCCAATCTGGTGGGGGCCTATCTCAATGAGGTGCCTCATAATATCCTTGTTCAATTAAAAACTCCGCCCACTTGAAGTCAAGCGGGGTATCAATATCGTGGCTGCGCTGCACCGGTGTGGGCACCAGTGCCATGCGGCTGCCATAAAACTGTTCATGGTGCAGCACCACCTCGGCCTTAATGCCGTCTACCAGGCCATTAAGGCGGTAGGCGGGCGGCAGCAGCTGGCGCTGGTAATACTTTTCAAGGCTAATGCCTTCAATAAACGGCTGGGCCATGCCCTCGTCGGTGGGGCTAAACATCCAGTACGGGTGGTGCACGCCTTCGGCCTCACTCATGGTGCGCACCGCATCGGCACTGGTCCGCTGCCAGGTGCTAATTACCTGGCCAATATCATCAGTGGTTTTAAAGGGCGTGGTGCAGCGCAGGTTCAGCACAAAGGCGGGGTGGTACTGCTCATGCCGGGCCAGCCAGCGCAGGGCATGCTGAAACACCGGGCGGTCGGGCACATGGTCTTGCGCCAGCTCGGCCGGCCGCATAAAGGGCACCTCAGCCCCCAGGGCCAGGGCGGCTTCCTTAATGTCTTCGTCGTCGGTTGAAACCAGCACGCGGTCCACCTCGGGGTGGGCCAGTGCCGGGGCAATGGCATAGGCCAGCAGGGGCTTGCCCCCCAGCTGCTTCAGGTTTTTGCCGGGTATGCCCTTGCTGCCCCCCCGGGCCGGTATAATGGCTACTACGCCTTGCCGCTTCGGGGCATCCTGTACAGCTGAAGTATCTGTTGGTATGGTCAATGCTCGGTTATTTTGCCTGGTCTAACTGCTCTTTTTGTTATTTGGTGCCTGCTCAATGGCTGCCAGTATGCGCTGGGCCACCTGCCCGTCAATCTGGCAGGCATTATCGGCCACATACTGGCGGTACTGGGCTGCTGGCACGGGCCACCCTTGCGCCATGCCGTTGGCCAGCTGCTGGCGCAGGCTGTCGGCATCGGTAGCCTGCTGCGCCACCCCGTCAGCCACATAGGCGGCCTGGTCTTGCTTTAGCGGGTCAAGGGCTATCAGCGGCTTATTAAAATAAATGGCTTCTACCCCCACCGTGCTGTAGCACGTTACCAGCGCCTGGCACTGTGAAAGTAGCAAATATAGGTCTATATCAGTACGCAAACTGTAATTATCGCAGCCCGCCTGCCGGGCCAGGGTATGGTAATGGTTGGGGTTGGCCTCATTGGGGTGGGGCTTCAACACCAGGTGGGCGTTGGGCAGCTCTGCCATGGCCTCAAACACAATCGTAGCCAGCCGCCACCGCAGTGCATCATCCTTAAACGGCTGGCTGGCAAATACAATGATGGGGTTGTGATCAGGTGTAGAGACGGGTTTCAATGCATTGCTACTCTCTAATTCCGGGATCACATCGGTGCGCAGCTGGCCTACGGTTTGCAGGCGGTGGGCGGGCCAGTGGCCGTGGTTCGTGAGGAAGCCGGCCCAGCGTGGCCCCCACAGCAACATGGTATCTGGGTAGGGTGCTTCGGCAGCATCGGCCGGGCTGTACAGGTAGCCGGGGTGCAGCGTGTGGAAGTTGCCATGCTGGATGCCCAGCGTACGGATGCCATGCCGCTTGGCGGCATCTAACACCAGCTTGAAATTGGCGCTGTACTCGTCAATGGTGGTGACTGTATTGAACGGGTACCGCTCAAAAAAGCGAACAAAAGCCAGGTACTTGAAATGAAACAGCAGGCCTGCCCCGTGGTTGCCTTTCAGCGCGGCCAGCATCAGGTGTTGTATCGGCCCTGCGGCTGTAGCAGCAGCCTCAGCAGCGGCATAATGCTGTTGCCATTGCCGGCCCACCGCTTTGGTGCGCTTCCAGGCCTGGCGGCCCAGCAGGGCACGCAGCAGCACATACTCTTCATGCAGGGTATGCTGCCCGCTCAGGTTGCGCCAGTGGCGGCGCCCCGCCCTGAAGCGCTGGCTGCCGTCAAACTTAGGCAGCAGCAGCAGGTCAAGCACCACATAACCTTCGCCCGACTGCTGCACCATATAGCCACTCATGGCATTCTGGTAGGCCATGCCGGTGCCATCTTTTTTCAGCATGGTGCGGTACTGGTGGCGGCCCTCTACCAGCAGGTGCTTTTTGCGGCGCAGGCGGCGCGCCTGCACCCACCCCAGCAGGGCACGCACAGCAAAGGTAAGCCCGAAGTGCAGCAGGCTGGCATAATCTTTTTTGGCTTTGGGTTTCGGGGCGGTTACTACGGTGGTGCCGGGCCATTGTGCGGCCAGGGTCATTACGGCGGCAGGGTGGGCATAGAGCGTCAACTGTGGGCAGGCCCGGTGGCAGCCTTGCAGGCGGTGCAGCAGGCTGTAGGCCTCTACCACCTGAAAGTACACCCTGAACTTATGGTAATACCAGCTGTTTACCCCATCGGCAGTGAACAGTTGCCTCAAGGTGGTATTAGTAGTGCTAGTGGTGCCTTTATCCTCCACTTCCAGATCAGTAAAGGCCAGCAGGGCCTCCATCACGGCAAAGTTCAGCTGGCGCTGGTCGGCATCGGCCAGTACGGGCAGGGGGTTTGCGCCTGCTGTATCAGGTGCCCCATGGTACCATACCTGGGCCCCATTGGCCATGGCCTGTTGCACCGTTGCCTGCTCGGCAGCATTAATTTCTCGTAATATCACAATGCCCGCAGGCCCCGGCTGTTCTCCCACTGGATAGTTTCATTATCTTTGCCTGCCAAATTTAGAGATTAGAGGTTAGAAGTTAGAGAATAGAAGTTGGAAATTAGAATTTAGAGGCTAGAGATTAGAAGTAAGAAGTTGGAAGTTAGTTGTTAAAAGCTAAAGCAATGCCATAACTCATTGTGCTAATCAGGAAGTATCGTTGTAAGCCTTTTAGCTTGACTAACTTAGCGCAAAACATCCCCATATAAACGTAATTGCTCCCCCTTTGAAGGGGGTAAGGGGGATGTCTCTGCGAACTATAGTTCACTTCAAGCACACTCTAACGCAGTCAGAAATGTTTCACCCT
>CAZXTW010000806.1:0-3376 GCA_964643525.1 uncultured Roseivirgaceae bacterium | reverse complement strand
ACTGATAGAGGCTACACTGGGCGTGGTACTGAAAGACTGGGACGATACCCGCACCGCCCAGGACTCGCTTTCTGAACTGTTCGATAAGGTCAATATTAAGTTCAAACTGCAATAAGTTGAAACGGCAAACGGCCCTCTCACACCATGTAGTTCAATTTGCCCGCTTTTTGCGCAGCAAGCAGTTTAACCTGGGTCCCAATGAAGAGGCCGATGCCCTGCTGGGCCTTACCACCATAAACTGGCACAGCCCCGAGCAGTTTAAACAGGTGCTGAAAACTACCTTTTGCAAAGCCTTTGAGCAAACCCTGGTGTTTGACCAGCTATACTTTGAGTACTGGGCTGAGCTGGCCAAAGCGGTAGATTCAAAAACCAAAGACGTACCCCAGCACACCGATAAACCTAAACAATCAGCCCCCTCCATTCAGGTTATTAAGCAGTGGCTGCACGGCAAGCACCAGCCAACCGAGGCGCACGACATACACAAGGCCAGCGCCGATACGCTCAAGGGTACTGCCAACCTCATGGCCGTAGCCAACGACCATACCCGCCAGTGGCGCGAGGTGGTGCAGCTCATACAACGCTATGTGGCCAAAAAGAAAACCCGCCGCATGGTCAAATCGCACAAGCCGGCAATGGTTGACTTCCGCACCATACTGAAGCGCAGCATGCTGCGCGGCGGAGACATCCACCAGCTGGCCTACAAAAAAAAGAAGGTAAGCAAAACCAATATTGTGCTGCTGTGTGATGTAAGCAAGTCAATGGAGCTGTACAGCAAATTCGTCATCCAGATGATGTACGCCCTGCAAAACAGCAGCCTGCGCATCCACTGTTATGTATTCAGTACGTCGCTGCACGCAGTTAGCAAAACGCTTAAGCGCCAGCGCCTGGCAGATGCACTTAAAGCCATTACCGATGAGGTAGATGAGTGGCACAGCGGCACACAAATTGGCAACAGCCTGCAGCAGTTTCTCACGCAGCATGGCAAAAAGGTACTAACCAAAAATACGTTTACGTTTGTAGTGAGCGATGGGTGGGACGGCGGCAATATTAAAACGCTTGAGCACAACCTAAGACAGCTCAAACACAAAAGTGAGCAACTGTTATGGGTCAATCCGCTGGCACCTAGCAGCCACTTTAACCCCGAAGTACTGGGTATGAAAGCCGCCATGCCGTACATTGACCACCTGGTGCCTGCCCTTGACGTAACCAGTCTTAAAAAACACCTCATGCGCCTGGCTTAGGCCAGCACAAAATGAATGGCAGCCAAAAATAGAAGTTTTAGGCCTTACCACTTTCAAGTAGGTTCTTCACAGCCTCCACCTCGTTTACAGGTATACCAAAAAGTGCTGCAATTTCTGCCACAGTAAACTTCCCACTGTTTGTTCAAGCGGGTAGCCCCAACCAATTAACCTACGCACCATTTACTTCACAACACACACTGTTAGAAACAACTCGTCACCCCATGTAATACTTTGTAATATCTTTTCATACCGCAGGTAGGTAGCTTTAACCAGTAATTCAATCACAAACACCTACACCTATGAAAAGATCAATACTATACCTGCTTACCATTACCAGCTACCTGTGGCAACTACAGGCCACCGCACAAAACTGCCCGGATGTAGCGGTAGATGAGTCAAAATTTGTAAGTGCCAACTTATTACAAGACCTGGCCATCTATGCCGCCAACAATGTTTGCCCTAACCAGACTTTCTATATTACTGAAGATCATGAGAACATTCTCCCAAGCAACGCAAACCCTGTAGGCATTAATGACCTTTATGTATACCTGTTTGCCAACCCGCCGCATGTAATTACTGATTGTTCTGGCTGGGTAAGTGCCGCTGTAAAACTATCAGCCCCTGAAGCATATGCCGCTGTAAACCAGTATAAAACTTCAGAGAACATTGACCAGAATCAAAACTGGCCTAGAGCACATGTATATAAAAAGTATTTCCAATCTGTTATTAATGACACTGAAGCTCATTGGGAAACAGGCACAGATATTAGCCAGGTTCAGGGCGGCGAGGTATTGACCTGGTGTGCCAACGGTTGGTGCTCTACCACTGAAAATGGAGAAGCAAATGCAAACACAGGCCATATTATGCTTGTCTTGAATGCTGAACAAGTAATGAACTTCACCTATGACAATAGCAATGTGACAAAAGACATTTTGGGCGGAGGTACAGTTCCTGATGATGCTACTATAATGGCTTTAAGTGTAGTTGATGAAAGCAGTGCGCAGCATGCTGAAGGCGAGGGAATTAAGGACCTACGAAACTATAACACTGTCACTTTTCAAAATGCAGACAAATATGCCACAAGCCCGGTTGCTGGTGGGTTAGGTGCAGGCATTATAATGGTAGCGCAATGGACAGATGACAATGTAACACCTTCAGTTACAAGACAAGCCAACCTCTTTAATTACAAAGACAATCAGGTTAAATGGCACACTGATGACAATACACTAGAAATAGCTTGGGGTAGGGTTAGGCGATTTCCTCAACTCTCTACTATTATCAATGAAGTACAACATACAGATACGGGCAACGGAGGCAGAACCAGTGGGCTAATTGAGCTGACCAGCACCGAGCATGCCGAGTTGGTAAATGCCAGCCCCCTGCCTGAAGATATTAGCGGCTACCAACTGTGGGACGGTACCCAGGTGCGCCATACCTTTGAGCCCGGCACAGTATTGCAGCCCGACCAGGCCATAATTGTGTACAGCGGCAACAGTATACCTAAGGGGCAATCGTTTAGCTGTGCCCTGGCCATACCCGCCAGCAGTGGAGCCCTGAACCTGGACGATACCGGCGACGTGCTGGTGCTGAAGGCTGCTGATGGCACTACTGTTGATAGCCTGAGCTTTGGCCCTGCCGACGGCTACTCGCTGACCCGCTTCCCGGCCCTGACGGGCAACTTTGTGTCACACCAACAGTTTGACCCTGACGTGGCAGGTTCTCCCGGCACTGATGTTGACGGCACTGCCTTTGGCCGCTGCATTGAGTTCAGCCAAAGCTATATTGAAATTAGCGAAGGCAACAGCGGCCTTTGGGTTGATACGGCCGTGACCAGCATTGAAGTGTTCAACGCTTCGGCCGATTCAGCCCTGTTTACCACTACAATTGATGTGGCCAACAGCACGGCCACCATAGCCAACAGCACAGATGAGGCCGGCGATGTACTGGCCACCACGCTGGAACAAAGCTATACCGTTCGGTACAACCAAGTGCAGGAAGTGATCATCAATGTCAACCGCTTCTGGGCCACCCTGTCTTCCTCCTCCTCCACCTCCTCCCATTCAGGGCGTGGCGGCAGAGGCCTTTTCAACGAAGCCGAACTTGAAAACGCGGCCGCAGAGGTCCCTGAACTGCCT
>CAZXTW010000805.1:0-3378 GCA_964643525.1 uncultured Roseivirgaceae bacterium | reverse complement strand
AAGCCTGGTGGCTCTAAAGATATCAGCATCACCAAAGCCACCGTGGCCATTGCTGGAAAAATAGAGGGTTTTGGTATCGTCAGAGATAAATGGCGATATTTCAAAGCCTTTGGTATTGATGGTTTCACCCAAGTGGATGGGCTTGCCCCACTTTCCATTACTGCCCTTCAGGCTCACATAAAGGTCTTCTTTACCTATGGCATCATCGCCCGACATGCAGATGATGAGCACCTGCTCGTCTGGTGAGATGTGAAAGTCATAATTGTAATCGTTTACCTTTACATCTACTCCCAACTCAACCGGGTAGCCCCATTCAGTACCAGAGCGGTTTGAGTAAGAAAGGCCCTGTTTACGCCTTCTTAAGGGGGTGTATGAGTTGATCAGATACAATCTGTCGCCAGAGCCATTGGTGCCTATTACCGCATTGTTTTCAGGGTTGTTTAACTGTGAAATCACGTTAACGGCACTGCTCCAGCTATTGCCTACACGCTGGCTTACCCAGATGTCCTGCCCACCTTCAATGCCACCTGTATTGGTTTCAGAAAGGGTTCTAACAAAAAACAGTTGGTCACCTTTAGGTGAAAGAATGGGCTTACTTTCTTCATCAGGGGTATTGACCGTATTGCCTAACCTTACCGGGTCAATAAAGTCATAATGTTGTGCCAGCAAGGGTGTGCTGGCTGCCAGCCACAAAGCTACTACCAGCAATTTAACTGTATACACCTGTTTAACTTGGTATGAATTGGCCATTGAATGTTCTGTATTGTCGGTTAATAAATGCTTCTTATTCAATTCAAGGCTAATAAGAAGGTATTACTTAGTTTTGTTAACAATAAAGCAATTGTACTATACAAAAGCAAATTGCAACCTGTACCCATGATTTAGAACAGGTAAGGCAGTATTCTCTCTGGCTTGAACAACATCAGGCCTACCACTATTTCATGGCTACCGTTGCTGAAATCGGCAATGTCTGACGTGTTGGCATCATATGAATATCCTATATTGATCATGTCATTCACAATGAAGCCCAACATACCTACTACCGTATTGTCATTTCTATAACCTATACCAGCGCTGAACATATCTTTGTACCGAACTCTACCATTCAACTCCCACGTGGCGGGTGTGTTGGGTTCTGCCCGCAGGAAAACGCCGGGCATGACCAACAGTGTTTCACTTACTGGCAACCGCAGGCCTGCCAGCACATGGTGCCTGATGCCGGTATTGTCAAAGCTGATGTTTTCATTACCAGCAATAAGTGACTGCACTACCTTCATACCTGAATAGCTGATGTAGTATTTAGAGCTGTATAATGACACACCAAGGTTGGATTCAAAGAAAGTATTGGACGAACCCTGCGCAAGGTAGCTTTGGTAAACCTGGTCGTTAATAGGGTCACGCACAGTTACATCATTGATGTTAATCTTTGAGTTTCTGATACCAGCCGATATGCCTGCTGAAAGGTAGGTTCTGTCATTGATAGGGTAGTGAAAAGCATAGTTGCCAAAGGCCTGTAACTGGCTAAAGGGGCCCTGCTCTTCATTAAACAGGTAAAAGCCCAGGCCATGTTTTACAGCATCTCTCTTTTTAACCTTTACAGGCTCTTGAGAGTTGTATACCCTGGGGTCTGATATGCGCAGGCTGTACTCTTTAATACTATACTTATCGTCACTTTTAAGCACCCCATAAACCCCAAGGTATATGGTTTGGGGGGCATCAGTAAAACCTGACCACTGCCTGCGAAAGCCTGCCTTTACATCAAGAAAGTTTTCTACACCAGTTAATGATGGGCTAAATGCAGGAGCGTTTTGATAATACCTGCTGAGCAGCACTTCGTTCTGGCCCACAGCTACTACTGAAAGCAGCAGCAACAGGCAACTCAACAGGGCAGCTTTATGCAATTTTTGGATATTGATGGTTTTCATTCTCTTGCGCTATTTCGGGTGTGTCAGGTTTATTTCAGAATAGATATGGTACCATTAAATGTACGGCCAGTACCGTCATTCAGAGCAATTACAAAGTAGTAAGTACCTGCTGGCAGCTCATCGCCTTCAAAGGTACCATCCCATTCAGTAGCGTAACCTACTGAGCTAAACACCTCATTGCCTTCATTATTAAACACTTTCACCACCACATTGGGGTAGAAGGCTATGTTGTCGATGTTCCAAGTATCATTTACACCGTCGTTATTTGGTGTAATACCGGTAGGCACATCCAGATCGGCCGTGAGGTCTGGAATTACCTCAACAGTTATGATTTCTTCAAACTGCAGGCCACCTGCATCTGTGGTGCTTACCCTGATTGATAAGAATTGTCCGTTGGTTTCAAAATCAATCTCTTCATCTACTACTACCAGTCTGTCTCCATTGATATCAAACAGGCCGTTGTCGTCATCGCCATTACCAGTAACCAGTTCATAGGTATGGGTATCATCTACATCAATATCAGTAGTGGTGAGTACACCTACTTCGTAGCCAAAGGCAGCACGCTCGCGCACGGTGTCAGGGCTTAAAGCAATGGCTGTGGGCGGTTGGTTGTCAGGATCAACCTGAACAGTAAAGCTGGTAGTAACCTGATCAGTACCGTCGTCAACAGTAATGGTCACGGTAGTGGTACCGACTTCATCTGGTGCTGGTTGCAGGGTAATTGTTCTGGCAGCATCAGCACCACCTAAAATCAATGCTGAAGTTGGGAAAAGGGTAGTATTGCCAGCATCTGCTGTTACTGTTAGGGCAGCAGGGGCTGTTTCCACATCGCCAATGGTAAAGGCTATGGGGCCTTCAGTATCGTTGGCTATCATCACCACATTGCTAATGGCAGTAATGGTGGGCAGATCATTTACGCTGTTTACCGTAATGGTTACCGCAGTTGGTGGCGACGATACATTTGCGCCATCAGTAATGGTATAAGTAAAGCTGTCTGTACCAAAGAAGTTGTCATTAGGCTCGTAGGTAAATGAACCATCGGCATTAAGGTTAAGCGTACCATTGGTTACATCACTGATAAGGGTCAGGGTAAAGGTATCGCCGTCGGGATCGCTGTCATTTGCCAGGATGCCGTTGGCCGCATCAACAGTCAAGATATCATCTTCATCTACCTGGTAGGCATCTTCAATGGCAATCGGGCCGCTGTCGTCATCAGTAATAGTACCCACCCCTTGATTGTCGCTCAGTGTGGCATTCGTTACCCCACTCAGGTTTACGAAGAAGCTTTCGTCATCTTCATCAAACTGGTCACCATTGACTGTTACCGCAAATGTTCTGCTGGTTTCACCCAAGCCAAATGTGATAGTAGTAGATACCGCATTGTAGTCACCATCTGCTGTAGTGGCTGTGTTGTCAGCCGTAGCAAAGTCAACCGTAATGGCCTTGCCAGAGG
>CAZXTW010000804.1:0-3381 GCA_964643525.1 uncultured Roseivirgaceae bacterium | reverse complement strand
TGTTTTGAATGGGCTTCATGAATAGGGCCGACATCATCGGCACATACGTCAGGCAAAGAAAAATAGCACCAATCATAGCAAACCCAAAAGTGTAGGCCATCGGCTGGAACATCTTGCCCTCAACACCTGTCAGAAACAGGATCGGAGCAAAAACAATGAGGATGATAATCTGTCCGAAAAATGCTGAACTCATCATGGTACTTCCAGACTCAAAAGCCACCTTGTCCATTACGCCCTGGTTGAACTTAATTTTACCAGAACGTATGCGTTTCTGGATTTCATAGACCGTGCCTTCTATAATGATCACCGCCCCGTCAATGATGATCCCAAAGTCAATCGCTCCCAGACTCATCAGGTTGGCCCACACATTGAACTGCTTCATTAGTATGAAGGCAAAAAGCAATGAAAGCGGGATAGTAGTCGCTGTGATAATGCCACCACGTAAACTTCCGAGTAGGATGACAAGGGCAAAAATGACAATGAGAGCTCCTTCTACCAAGTTGGTTTTTACGGTACTGGTAGTTCTGGAAATGAGGTCACTTCTATCTATGATCGTGTTAATCTCTAGTCCTTCTGGAAGCGACTTTTCTACTTCTTGCATCCGCTCTTTTACGTTTTGGATGACTGCATTGGGGTTAGAGCCTTTTAGCATCATGATCATGCCTCCTACTGCTTCTTTACCATCCTGAGTAAAGGCACCATAGCGCACCTGGTGCCCAAAGTGAACCTTGGAAGCAATATCCCCAATCGTGACAGGAATATCGTTTTCGGTTTTAACAACGATTTTTCGGATGTCATCCAATGAACGAATGAGCCCTTCTCCTCGAATAAAATTGGACATCCGGTTCTTTTCGATATAAGCACCGCCGGTATTTACATTATTTCTGGCTAGTGCCTCATAGACTTGTGATATACTTATGTTTTGTGCATTTAGCTTATCAGGGTTGATGGCTACTTCGTATTGCTTGATGTACCCACCATAAGAATTAACCTCTACGACACCTTCCAATAAAGTGAGTTGCCGCTTGACAATCCAATCTTGTATGGTACGAAGATCTGTCGGCGTGTATTGGTCCTCAAAGCCTTCTTGAGGTTGAATAGTATATTCGTAAATCTGTCCCAGTCCTGTGGATATAGGCCCCATTGTTGGACTTCCAAATTTTTCAGGAATGGTTTCCTGCAGCTCAATGAGCTTTTCCTGTACCAATTGTCGGGGTAAGTAAGTGCCCATGTCGTCTTCAAAAACGATGGTCACCACGGAAAGCCCAAAGCGAGAGATTGATCGGATTTCGTCTACTCCTGGTAAGTTGCCCATAGCCAACTCAACAGGATAGGTAACAAATTGCTCTATATCCTCTGTTGCTAGATTCGGAGAAACAGTCATCACCTGAACTTGGTTGTTGGTGATGTCTGGTACAGAACCCAAATTGACCGTGGACATGGAATATAGACCTACGCCAATGAGTGCCAATGTGAGTAGACCCACAATGAATTTGTTCTCTATCGAGAACGATATTATTTTATTGATCATGTATGAAATGATTAGTATCAGTTAAAATGATTCGGTTTTCGACGCTTTGAAAAAGGCCGTATGGACGGAGTTGTCCAATGAAACACTAATACTAAGCCTGAGGTGGCTGCAATAAGGAATTGGCAAACCCAGATGGGGCTGACTCGATGTAATTGCTTTCTGGCATCAGATAAGGTGCAACATATTCGCCGTTGAAAAGGGATTGATTGACTACAAAATGTGTGTGACAACAATGACATACACAAAATGGTGAGCACAGATCTGAATCGGCATCATGATTGTGGTCTGAATGACTATCACTCACCTGCTCAATGTTGCTTTGAGGCAAATTATCAGCACATGGGACGATTGCTAGTCCCAATAAGAAAAACGCCAACAAGAATGCCATTATCTTCATACTACAAACATATAAAAAAAGCAATGCAACCTGTTTGCAAAGTTCAGGAGCAGTTGGCACAAATGCCCTTATACACCATGCTGGCACTAGAAGCCTTGAAACCTGTTGGGATTTGGGTCTGGGGTATTTTAGATTTTGTTAAGCAGTAGGTTTCGCCACACTTCACACAATGAAAGTGGATATGCTGATCTTGCGGTTCGCATTCACACCCTTCTTCGCAAAGAGCGTACTTCATAGAACCAGTGCCATCTTCAATGCTGTGAATGAGTTTCTTCTCTTCAAAGGTTTTAAGTGTACGGTAAAGTGTGGTTTTATCTGCTTTTTCAAACCGAGCTTCTAAATCCATCAAACTGATTGCAGACCCAGACTCCACCATTTGGCGTAAAACCAAAAGGCGCATGGTGGTGGGTTTGATATTTTTGTTTTCTAGTTTTTGTTCTAGCATGATTAAAAATACGAAGAAATTCCAAACTGGACCCCTAAGATTTTGGCAGGAGGGTTTCCTAGGATATCTGTTTGTTGCATGAAACGATAATTCAACCGAATTACGGTTTGCGCTGTAGGTCTAAAACTCAAGCCTGGAACTACAGCCCATATTTCGTCTCCAATGTTTCCATTAGTCTCATTAAACTCACCTACATTCCAGTCTACGTACTCCAACCTCATAGCAACATTAAAGGCAGCATTTTGAAAGCCAAACAACTTTCCGGTGACAACAGGTTGAACTATATCGAGAAATCCACCTATTTGTTTATTTCCATATTGCTGACTGTAGGTCTCAGGGACATCTACTTTGACCCATGCCCACTCACCTACAAGGTAAGTTTTGAGTACGGGTATGGTGCTGTTGAAATCAATAGCTAAGACATCTACTTTTCGCTTCTCATCCAATATCAAGCCATCCACCTCATATGTATTGTATATGCCTCCCATGTATGAAAACCCGATCTCCGCAATCTTATTATTTCTTACAGCAATTTTCCCTGTAAATAAAGGCTCACCGTTCGATGATTCATCGAAGCGCTCTTTATTTGCTTTAGAAGCAGGTAGAAAAGTTCTATTCTCTTCGTTTTCAATAATGGTATTGTCAAAACCATTCGTGAGATATGCTTCATAGCCAAATGCCCAATCGTTCAAATAGTACTTACCATACAGCCCAAACCCAACATTGCTCCATGTAGCAGGCAGCATCTGAGTGGCAGAAATAGGACGATCCACAAACTCCCATTTGGGACCATCATGATTTTGGTTAAATGCTCCAATAGGGTTCATAACAATGCCTCCCCTGAGGTTTAGAAGCGGGTGCATACTAATGTCCAATGCCGCAAATTCAATGGCTACTTCTGAACCACCTTCTTCAAATTCAATTTCAGAGAGAAACTTTATTTTTCTATGAATAGTAGAAGCAACGAAAAGCGTCATTCTTGGAACTCTAAAACTATGACCATCCGTG
>CAZXTW010000803.1:0-3389 GCA_964643525.1 uncultured Roseivirgaceae bacterium | reverse complement strand
AATCATTGAATATACTGAGTTAAGCCAACAGGAGTTGGAAGAGTTGAAGCAGCAGCTTTCATCATAAGTATGAGTAGGGTGGCGGATTATACTGGTAACTCGATTACCTTTTCCGTTAGTGTTCCGACTACCAATCCCGCTGGTGTCCCGATACCGGTCGGGATACCAATCACAGCAGAGCCTCCAGGCTCCTCCCACCACGGCAGATTTTACTACCCACCACGGCAGATTTTACTACCCACCACGGCAGATTTTACTACCCACCACGGCAGATTTTACTACCCACCACGCAAGATTTTACTTCCCACCCTACAACTTTTTACTAAGCAGGCAAAGCTTTGCCTGGGGCTGTTTCTTCTTTTAACCTGATGCCCCAGGTTGAGCTGATGTAAGTTTTTGGCGAGAATGGCCCATGTAGGCTAATAAAAAGCTGTAATGATTGTGTTACTAATATGGTAACTTAGTGAAAAATATAGGCTGGTAAAAAAAGAAAGCCTTGCTCCTAAGGAACAAAGCTTTCAAACCAATCTACCTCTAGTACAAACCCAATTTATGACTATTAAGATCAACAAAACTCAAGGTTAAAGGAGTAATGTTGACTATTTGTTGAATCTTTTTTTAGTACTACATAGAAATAGTACTGCCGTATCCCGATTCAAGAATTTGGTATAATACATAAATTATGGCTTATTGCCTATTCAGGTTTGTGTTTCGGGTTGCGGTTCGATGTAAAGATGCACTAAAAAAGCAATACATATTTGTCTTATTGTATCAATAAGTACTGCTATTGTATCATTTTGTTTAACCTTTGAATTTGTGTACATTAGTGGTTGACGCAGTGTGTTAGCGTTAGAAAGGTTAATTTATGGATACCAGCAAACGATTTACAGAGATAGGCCAGCTTGGTAGAGGCATCATTTTAGATAGCCTGTCGGTAAGTCGTCACTGTTACCCAATTGATGAAAGTGAATTAAACTTTTTTGAAGCCGCCTCTGTCGCCACTGCTACGCGTTTTCATTTTACTGAGCCTGTACTGGCAGGCAACCTGCAGGGCAGTGCCCGCCTGCTGCTTGATGGCAGCCGCCAACCCATTACCTGTAACAGTGGCAGCCTGGTGTTGTTGCCCAAGCAACAGCCCTTTTCAATAGAAGCCATTGGGGCCAGCCCAGAAAAGCCGGTTCAGTATTTAACGCTTACGTTTGCCCGCCAGCAAATACAGGAAATACAGAAGGTGGTAACCCCCCACCCTAAAAAAGGGGGCGAGCGCCCAGGAGGGGCCTACCATATGTTTGGCGATGAAGATATGGGCTATGCCCTGCGCAGGCTGCAATGGCTGTATGAGCAGCAAGATACAGCCATGAATATGTTTGCCAGCTTTACCCTGAAGGAGTTGTTGACACGGCTGTTGATGACCGATGCCCGCAGTTTATTGATGGCCGACCTGAAGAACAACTCTGTAACCCACCGCATACAGGAAGTAGTGGCCTTTATCAGGGGGCACCTTAGTGAGCCTATTGCAGTAAATGACCTGACTGCGGTGGCCTGTATGTCAAAACCGCATTTTTACCGGTCGTTTAAAAAAGTTACTGGCCTTACGCCTACTGAGCACATCAACAAAGAACGGATTGCCCTGGCAAAAGAAATACTGGGCCAGCACGATGGCTCAGTCAGTGCTGCCTGTTATGATTCTGGCTTTAACAACCTGAACTACTTCATGAAAGTTTTTAAGCGAAGTGAAGGGGTAACGCCAGCACAATACCGAAAAATGTTATTTAGTGATTTTAGTAAGCGCGCGCCCCGCTTTATAGATTAGCCCGTTTGCAAATACGGGCGCCATTCTTCATAAACAGCGCCCGAATGCTCTTGTAAAAACAGGGTATATGATGGCCGGTAGGGTTGCTGCTTCAACCGGAGGCCTGCCTCTTCGGGCAAGCCATCACCTTTTTTAGAGTTGCAGTGTTTGCAGGCAGTAACCAGGTTGTTCCAGGTGCTTTTGCCGTTTTTTGAACGGGGGTGCACATGGTCTAACGTCAGGTCTTTGGTTGAGCCACAATACTGGCATGTGAAGCGGTCGCGCTTAAAAATGTTTTGTCGCGTAAGCATTACCCCTTTGTAGGGAATTGAAACATAGCGATTAATGCGAATAACGGCCGGCATCTGAAAAGAATTCGATACCGAACGTAAAAACTGATCTTTCACATGCGAGAGCATTTCTGCCTTATCAAGATAAACGAGCAAGAAAGCACGTTGTACTGAGCATACCATCACCGGTGAAAAGTCGTAATTCAAAACTAGTACTTTCCTGTTCATGCAATAAATTTAATAAATCTTCTTAAATGTGAAAGGCTGTGCGAGTACTCTTGCGTATCATTCTGGCAAATGCCTTTTTCGTCAAGGGTGTCAATGCGCACCTTGCCATGTGCATGAACAATCTGGTTGTTTTCTAATAATATGCCCACATGAATAACCTTACCGGCCTGGTTAGTAAAGAAGGCCAAATCGCCAGGGCGTGCCTTTTTGAAGCTTTCTACCACCTTGCCCTGCGTGGCCTGTTGGCGGGCGTCGCGCAATAAAGGGTAACCACAAATTTTAAATACCTGTTGCACAAAGCCAGAGCAATCAGTACCGTAGGGTGTTTTGCCCCCCCACAGGTAGGGGGCATGCAAATACTTGAGGGCTACCTCCTGTAAAAAGGCAAAATCTTTTTTCTGGTGCATGCTTTTGGCCTTGCCGGTAAAGGCCAGGCGCTCTTCCATGCTAAACAGCTCGTTGGTGGTAATGGGCAATACGCTGCCCAGTACTATATGTATGTAGTCTTTCTTGAAAAAGATATTGGCGCTGTGGTCGGTGCAAATCTTATAGTCGGCATGGTTAATGGCCTCGTAATATTCATGGCTTATAGAATAGTGCTGGTTTTGGTGTATCCAGCCCTGGTAACCGTCAAAGTAGATTGTAATGTGCCGCCACTCGCCTTTGGCAGCTGTCACTTCGTAGTGATCGCCAAACAGCAACTGTGTTACCTGCTCGCTGCGGTGGGCAGCCTCCTGGCGTACGGGTACAATACTCAGTCTGCAAATCCCTTTTTCGGTTACTTCCATGGTAGGGTCAATAACTTGCGCGGTCTAACTCGCGTTTAATATCTTTTTCTTTAATACTATCGCGTTTGTCGTGTAGCTTTTTACCTCTGGCCAGGGCAATATTCAGTTTAGCATAGCCCCGTTCGCTTATAAATAAGCGGGTTACAGCTATGGTAAGGCCTTTTTCTTCTACCTTTTCCTGCAGCTTACGCAGCTCTTTGCGTGACAACAACAGCTTGCGCTCGCGCGTTTGTTCGTGGTTGTAGTGCGATGCCTGCGCATAAGGCGTAATGTGCAACCCCCGCACAAACA
>CAZXTW010000802.1:0-3408 GCA_964643525.1 uncultured Roseivirgaceae bacterium | reverse complement strand
AGAAAACTTAATAAAAGTTAACTTTACCCATAGCCACCAATGCCCCCCAAAGGTTACCTGAGTACCCCACGCTGACTGAATATCTTCATTAAACTGTGTAGGGAATAGGTTGGGTAAATCAAAATAGGCCACAGCTATCGAGGTCAATAAGTAAACCAGTAAAGAAATACCTACAATGTATCGGCAAAAGGATGGGTAAATACGTAAAAAGTGTCTGCGTTCTTCTTTACGGGTTCTTTCAGGTTCAACCTCCCTTAACCCTATAATACCCTCAAAATAAAGAAATGTCAAATACTGCCAGGCAGTTTGTGGGGCTGGCCGGGGTTGGAAGGGGGATGGGGTGGTGGTTTGGTTAGGCATAAGCTGGCTAAAAGGCAGTTAGTTATTGTTATTTCTCTGAAAAAGGCTCCAAAACTGGCCTAGTTTAATCTTCCTAATCACCTTTATAAAGTTGACCTTAATCCCATATCTGGACAAGACTTTACCCAACATCTTAGTAAAATGAGCAGTGCCATCGGTGGCATTGATTGCACCTTTTCGTGCCATTTTTACAATACTTTTTTTACTTTTTAACTCTTTCGCACAGGCATCCAGGAATTTACAAAACACAGCCTCGTTTTCTAAAACCCTTTCATCCTCTTCTGCAAGGCTAAGGCAACAGTGGTCAAAAAATGGTAAGGGTGTTTCGTGCGTGCGCACCCGGTCAAAGAAAAGGTCTAAATAGTATTTAAACTTCTTTTGCTTAAGTAATTTGTATGCAGTACCACCTCGTCTTTTCAGCGCATTGGTAAGTTGTTTCGTGCTGAGTTTAGGTAGTGGTACTGGATGGGGTAAATCTAATGGAGAGCCAATCATTTCGTCATCTACAAAAATGGGTTCATGGTTCAATGGCTTATCAGAACACGCCACAAATACAATATAACCTGTAGTATTTTTAAGTTTATTGAGCGCACTGAAAAAGCTTAAGTTATATCTGGTATCCATTCTATGGTTATCGTACACTCTGTCAAGGTTGTACAACATCACCAATACTTTGCCATTGGATGGGCATGCCTGGGCCAATGCCGCTTCCACTGCCGTCATATCTTTTACAGAGTCATTTTCTACCCCACATTGCAATGCCACTGTTTCAAGAAACTCATCAAAGTTGACTTCCATAGACCCATTAAACACAATAAGGATTGGCTTAATAGAATCGGGCAATATACGCTTCAGGTCTTCTAACAATTCTCTTTTACCAATGCCTTCAGGCCCTACAATATTGAGGGCGCGGCCTTTCACCAACAACTCGTGGACAATGGTTTTGGTGGTTTCTGGGCGCAGGCAATCGCTAAACTCTACCTGGTTGATGTCTATGGGCATACCTCTTACGTGACTACACTTATGCTATGTTCAAAACCGAATATACAAGATTTGCGCTATACTATAAATGGTATAGCCAGGTTTATTGGGTGGGGTGTGCTCTTAGTAAGGGCTCAAGCCCTTGGGGTTGTACGTGTATGGTTGCCTAGCTGGCGGGTGTATTTCATGGCAGACAGACCTTATCTATTGAATAATTAACAATGAATAATGAATATCACTACCATTCTTTCACCCAGAAGGCCTATTCATTATTAGTTGATCATTGTTAATTGCAAAGCTTTGTGTGGGCCATTTCTTATTGTTTGTTTATGCAGCTTAGGCAAATTATTTGTGCTGCTTGAGCAATTTGATAATGCAGCTTGGAAAGATTGCTTATGCAGCTTGGAAAGGTTGCTTATGCAGCTTAAGCAATTTGTTGATGCAGCTTAGACAGTTTTGTTTTCAGTACATCAGCAAATTACTTTCCAGCACAAGGAATAATTTACTTTCAGTACAACCTCTGGGTATGCTTAACATTAATGTAATTATCAAGCCACAATACCAAAACCCAAATGGCGCTAGTGGGTACAGTTGGAGTGCTGGCTGATGTATCCTTTGGTAGACAGACCTTTTCCCAAATAACGGGGCAGGCCCCGAAAGCGGGGCAGGCAGGCAAGCTCAAGGTGGCCGCGGTTTGGTGTGTGATGCTACCGGGGCCTGGTGGTTAGGCGGTAAATGAAAAATGTGAAGTGGGCTTTTTTCTATTAGCCTGGCGAATGCTGCTTAATATAAATCAGGATTGGCCTGTAATGAGTAAGTACGTTTCTCTTAAATCAGCCACTTCTTCTATTGACAAATGATATTGCTTGGCAATAGCTTCTACTGAGTGGCCTGCTTTCAAGGCCTGAAACACCAACTTACTGGTGCTAAGCCCTTCGGCTTTTCCTTCCAGTATGCCTTCGGCTTTTCCTTCTGCAATTAATTGATCATGTGCTGACATGGCGTACCTCCCTGTTTTCTGGTCTATACGTTCTATTGTACGGATAACGTACCGTAGTGACGTTTTGTTCTCTAATGCTTGTCCAAGATAATTCAATACACTCGTAATTATAGCATGCCCATCGGGCTTTTTCATCAGCTCAACCACATTTTGAAATATACTTTCCGCCTGGTTCACCAGCGCCTCATCACCATCACGGTTGTGCTTCAACACCAGGGCAACCAGCTGGCTGCTTACCGCATTTGCATAATACTGCCGCACCTGTTCATCGGTCATCTCGTTCAGGTTGTGCAGCAAATAGGCATAACTGGGGATGAGCCTGCTGAACCATTCGTCCAGTTGATCGGCCCCACATAGCTGAGCCAAAGTAGGCGTACGCCACTTGTCAGTGCCATGGTAAACCACTACAGGTATTATAATGGGCAAGCGAAACGGCCCCTTTGGGCTTTCTTTTTTCTTATAACCCTTTCTGTAATATAGCCACTCAGCTACAATATACGTGAGCAATTGCAGCTCAATAGGGTCGTCGGTATTGGGTAGCGCACTCTTATGCTCTGCCAGGGGCAAAAGGGTTAGCTCAAGCGGTTCCTTGCCTGGTACCTGGTACAACACTCGAAACACCAGGTCAGGTATGGCCAGCTTCAAATTATCATCAATATGCTCAGTGGTAATCACCTCCAAGGTAGGCCACTGAACGTCTTTGCGAATGTGTGGAGGAAACATAGGCTCAAAAAGCGAGCGAGCATTGTCAAGGTCACTAAAAGTGGTTTTAAATAGCCTACCGTGTTGTGTGGGCGTATTCTTATTGTTCTCTGTCGGTTGCTCATTAGTCATGCGGCGGCCAATGTAAGCAATAATTCACAACTTATTTGAAGAACGGGTTGGTGGTCGCTGTATAAAACAGGCAATTTCAAGTGGCGCGTGACCGATGATAGAATACCTCAGGCGAGATGCCCTGGATGCGCAGACTGTATACCCAAGAGATAAGACCCGGATATCCAGGATGTACGGAGCGTAGGCCCTGGAGATACGGGGCCGCTGTCCGGGAGAAAAATTCCGGCTTTTTG
>CAZXTW010000801.1:0-3410 GCA_964643525.1 uncultured Roseivirgaceae bacterium | reverse complement strand
GAATAACAAAAAAAGCTGGCAGCGCAAGCTGCCAGCTTTATATCTCTTTTAATTTGCTGGTGAGAGCCTCCTGGCCCGTACCTATAAAAACCAGAGCCCTCTGGCGCTAGCTAATCACCTCCTTCTCATTTACAATCGTCAGCTGCTCATCCTGGGCAGTCAGCACCTCAAACAGGCCGTTGGCCTGGGGCAGCTCATACTGAAAATAAAACTTCATGGTATGCAGCTTGCTCTCATAAAACGCCTCGGTGCGGTCGCCTTTGCCCGTTACCAGGGCCTTCTTGGCGTGGGTGCCCATCTTCAGCCATTGCCAGGCCACAATAATAATGCTGCTATACTGCATAAACACAGTAGCATCGGCCAGAAAGCGCTCATAATCGCCCTGCATGGCATGCGGCATCAGCTTCATCATCACCTCCTGTATCTTCTTGGTGTGCTGCTTCAGCTTGGCCGTCCATGGCTTCAGGTCGTCATACGTTTCGGCCTCGGCAATAGTCGCTGCCATCTCCGCCATTAGCAGCTGGGCGGCCTTGCCGTTTTTCATCGTCATCTTCCGGCCCAGCAAATCCAGTGACTGTATGCCTGTGGTGCCTTCATACAACGAGGTAATCCTGATGTCTCTGTAATACTGTTGCAGGGGGAAGTCCATACAGAAGCCATAGCCACCCAGCACCTGCAGGCCGGCATCAATCGCCTCCTTGCCCTTTTCGGTGGGGTACGTCTTGGCAATGGGCGTTAACAGTTCCAGCAGCAGGTGGTACTTGGCCTTGTCTTCCCCTTCGGCGGCTTCGGCCAGGTCGCCATAGCGGGCGCACTGAATCACCAGGCTGGCACCGCCTTCCGTAATGGCCTTTTGCGTCAGCAGCATGCGGCGCACGTCGGGGTGGTTCATAATCAGCGTCTGCTCTTCCTGCACATCCTTCACGCCGGCGGCCGTAATCTTGCGGCCCTGGCGGCGCTCACGGGCATACTCTAATGATGCATGGTAGGCCGCTGTGGCCATGCCGGTGGCGTGCATGCCTACGGCAATGCGTGCCTCGTTCATCATCTGGAACATATAGCGCAGCCCCTCGTTGGCTTCGCCCACCAAAAAGCCGTGGCAGTCTTCCTTCTCGCCAAACATCAGGTGCGTCGTGGCATAGCCCCGCTGGCCCATCTTCTGGAAGTCGGCCACCGTTGTTACATCATTCGGGGTCAGGCTGCCATCTTCCTGTATGCGGTTCTTGGGCACCACAAACAGCGAAATGCCCTTGGTGCCTGCCGGTGCCCCCTCAATGCGGGCCAGCAGCAGGTGGATGATGTTTTCGCTGAACTGGTTATCGCCGGCCGAAATAAAAATCTTCTGCCCGCTAATGCGGTACGAGCCATCGGCCATAGGCTTGGCGCTGGCTACGATATCACTCAGCGAGCTGCCCGCCTGCGGCTCTGTCAGGCACATGGTGCCGCCCCAGTGGCCGCTAATCATATTGGGCACGTACGTTTCCTGCAGCTCGGGGCTGCCAAACGTGACAATCAGGCGGGCTGCGCCGGCCGTAAGCCCCATATAACCGGTTACGTTATTGTTGGCGGCATCTAATACATAAAACAACGACGACAGTACCGCACCCGGCAGCTGCATGCCACCAACCGACTCAGGAAAGGCCGCACCAATCAGGCCGATCTCGCCGCCCTTCTGTATGGCCTTAAACACCTGCTCATGTATATACACCTGCCCGTCTTTATAATGCACGGGCTGCTCATCCATTTCCTTAAAATAAGGGAACAGCTCCTTATCGCCATAATCCTTGGCGGTCTGTACCAGCATCTCGATCGACTCCATGTCGAAATTGCTATACCGTGGGTACTCCAGCAGGTCGCTTACCTGGTGTACATCGTACAACAGAAACCGCACCTGATCCATATTAACGTATTCTGATGCCATATTTGAACCTATTTGGGTTGTTATGATTATGCTTTACTACTTGTCTGGTTTTATTGGGCTGGCCTGGCTTATGCCCCCTTAAAATTGGGCTTGCGCTTTTCTAAAAAGGCCTGTATGCCTTCTGCAAAATCTTCGCTTTTGAAATTCACCGCCTGGTTCACTGCCTCGGCATCCAGTGTGCTGGGCAGGGTACCCTCTTCGGCCTCTACCAGGTTTCTTTTGGTTTGCTGTATGGCCAGGTAGGGGCCCTGGGCCAGGCGGCCAGCCATTTTCTGTACCTTAGCTGCCAGCTGCTCGGCCGGCACCACATGGTTAATAATGCCCATGCTATGGGCCTGCTCGGCGGGTATCATACTGCCGGTGGCCATCAACTCAAAAGCACGGTGGTAGCCCAGCTTCTGCACCAGGTGGTATGAGCCGCCCCCATCGCTCGAAAGGCCAATATTTGTAAAAATCATACTGAACACGGCCGTGGGGCTGGCATAAATCAGGTCACAGGCCAGGGCATAATTAAAGCCTACGCCCACGCACACCCCTTCTACCTGCGCAATAAAAGGCTTGGGGCATTGCCGCATCTTTATAATAAGTGTGTTTACCTGCTGGCGCAGGTAGGCCGTTACATCCAGGTGGCGGGGGTCTTCACCGGGGGCCAGCATGGCCCCGCTGCTAAAATTACCGCCTGCGCCCGTCAGCACCACCACCCGGCTGTCGTCAGTATACGTGGCATCAATTGCCTCGTGCATCAGCTGTACCACATCGGGCGTTACTGGGTTTTTGCGGCCGGGTACATTAAACGTAATGGTTTTAATAGGGCCGTTGTGTTCCACTAACAGCGGCTGCGCTGGGGGGGCGTCTTGTTGGCTCATGCGGTTGGGTGTGTTGTTATCATTGCATATAGCACAACCACAATTTAGTAGTCATGCATACTAAATAACGAATATAGCCAAACTCACTGACAAATGAGCGGTTAGCCGTGATAAGTTTGGTTTTGAAGCTTGAAGTTAGAAGTAAGAAGATAGAAATAAGAAGATGGGGGGTGAAAAGAGAAGTCGGTCATAAGGTCATAGAAAGAAGAAAATAGGGAGGCCACCCCCGGGGGTGGCAATTGGTTTTGCCAGTATTTGGCCCTAACTTCCGTTTGTGCGGCCGGTGGTTCAACCACCCTTACCTTGGGGCCACTAACATGACTCAGGCAGAAGTAAATCATATGCAACTTGCATTCTGTTCTGATGCAACTTGTATTTCAATCTGATGCAACTTGCATTCCGTTCATATGCAAGTTGCGTTTAGTCCATATGCAAGTTGCCTTTGTTTAGAATGCAAGTTGCATTAATTTAAAACGCAACTTGTATTAAGTCAAAACGCAAGTTGCCTTTTATGCAACTATAGGGCAGGCACCCACCTTTCCTCCGGTAGGGCAGCACCTTTCCTTCCGGTATCCAATAAGTATCATTCGGGTAGGCCTACTGCGCATAGGCCTTACCAGCTA
>CAZXTW010000800.1:0-3411 GCA_964643525.1 uncultured Roseivirgaceae bacterium | reverse complement strand
GGCAAACAGCCGGTCTTGCTTCATCACAATAGGCAGGCCCAGCTTAACCTTATACAGCCTGTCATGATCTACCTCATGGGTGGCCGAGCCGAAACTCTCTGAAGTAGAGGCGGTTTTGTAATCGTACAATGATTCAACGCTAAACTCAGCAATTTTGGGCCGGTACAGCACCTTGCCGTCGCTTTGTTGGGCACACAGCCTGGCGGCCAGTGTGGCGCAGCAAAAAGTAAGTAGGGCACAGGCCCAGCATCTCCTCATAAACAATACCCTCAGTTGTGTTCGCGTTTGGTGTTAAGCGCTTGGTTTTATGCGTGTCAGCAGCGTTTGGTAACCCGGTAGGGTTAGTGGTACGCTGCCTGTACCGTGTACTATTTGTGTGGTACCCTGTACAATTTGTACCTGTTGGGCCACCAAAACACAGCAACAGCACTAAGCCAGTTTAACGTTGGGGCCAAACAATTTATTGCCCCCGACACGGAAAGATAAGGCTTTTTATTTAATATTTCCTTAACAAAGCAATTCTATAACAAAGCAATTCTATTGGGGTAATACCGGGGGGTATTGGTATTTAATGGGGCATGTCTATGGGCTCTTTCTGAAACCGTACTGTAAATGTGGAACCATTACCCAGCTGGCTGTCACAAATTACTTCTGCAGCCATGGCATCAGCATACCGCTTTACAATAGTCAGGCCCAGGCCAGTACTGGTTTCGCCAGGTGCAGGGGCTGAGCCCAGGGGGGCATACTTATTAAAAAGCCGGTCTTTCATAATTGGTGAAATGCCTTTACCCTGGTCGGCAATACTTACCACATGGGCATCTTGGTCATCTTCTACTGCTATCACCACCTGTGCATGATCTGGCGAGTACTTGACGGCATTTGAAAACAGGTTTTCAATAATCTGCCTCAAAAACATAGGGTCGGCAAGTACAGTAGTTTCTTTTGAATCTGCCGCCAGAATTGTTTGAATACCCCGTTGCTTGGTTTTGCTTTCAAAAGCACTCATAACATCTTCTATCAACGGTATTACTGGCACTTCTGCCCAGTTCACCTGCACCTCTTCCTGGTCAGCAGCCTCTACATCCAAAATACGGCTTACCAGTAGGTTCATGCGTTCCAACGTATCGTGCATATGCCCCAGGGTTTCTAACTGGCTGCTATTGGTCTCGCCTTCTTTTTTCAGCAAATAGGTAGCACTTGTAAGCTGAAAAATGGGGTTACGCAGGTCATGGGCCAATATACCCATCAGTGTACTCTTCTCGTCGTTCAGCCTTTCCAGCTGTTCGTTTTTTCTTGCTAGCTGCTTTTTCTGCGTTTCTATTTCTGTTGTGCGGGCTTTCACCTTGGCATCTAAGTGTGCTATCAGGGCACGGTTTTGCTGGCGTATGGTGTATACTTCACAGGCGCGCTCAAGCATATGATTCATCTGGTCAAGCTTCCAGGGTTTGTGCAGGTAGCCAAACACATTGCACTGGTTTATGGCTATAATTACTGCCTCCAGGTCGCTATAACCTGTAATAAGTATGCGCACCGTATCAGGGTACTTTTTGCCTGCCTGCTCTAAAAACTCTACCCCTGTCATTTCAGGCATAATCTGGTCTGAAAGCACCACATGTACTTCATGGCTGTCTAATACCTGCAAGCCTTCTTTACCAGAAATAGCCGTAAACACCGTGTAATCATCTTCAAAAATATCTTCAAAGCTATCCAGGCTTTCCTGAACATCATCTACATACAGTAACCGTATTCTTTCAGTATCCATTGCAGTAATTACTTTTATAATCGGCAGGTTAACCTACTTATTCAACTTGCTTAACCAGTGTTTCTTTATAAGTTTTTGAAACCGGTATATTTTGCCCCCCCACAATAGCATGGTTATGCCCTACTTGCTGCAAATGCTGTAAGTTAATGGCATACGACCGGTGTACCTGCAAAAACCTGTTGCCAGGCAGCTTGGCCAAAAAGTCTTTCAGGGTTGAGCGTACTATATGTTTTTTCTGTGCCGTGGCTACCTCCAGGTAGTTTCTAAACGACTGTACCCACATAATAGCCGCTACTTCTACTTTAACCATAAAATGATTTTCTTTTACAAAAAAGCTCTGGCCAAACAACCCTGCACTGGCGGCCGCATTACTTTTATAATTAGCCAGGGCCAGCTCTAAAGTGGCATACAAAACCGTGGGGTCAAGCGTAAGTTGGGGGTCTTTCAACAAATAACCCATGGCGCCAGTAAGGGCGGCTTTTTGTATGGTAGGCTTATCGTGGTGCCCGGTTACATAAACATAAGGCCGGTAATAATGGGTACTAATGAGTTGGGCCACTTCTATACCCCCCATGCCACTACCCAGGGTGATGTCTAACAAAAAAACATCGGGCAGCTGGTTGGCAGCATTTAGTTGCTTCAGGTGTTGTTTGGCTTGTTCAAAGTTAACACTGGTGCCAGCATGTAAATAGCCCAGCTCAGCAACCATATGCGCAAGTAGTTTAGCAGTAAGTGCATCATCTTCAACAAGGTAAACTGTTTTCTGCATGGTTAGTAATGCCACATCTAATTCACTCAAATCAATAGTACATACGGCTTAAGGCATAGATTAGAATATTAAAGTACCGCTAAAACATAATTTATACAAGTAACTCAATAGGCAGCCGCTTGTCCCAGAAAAATGCGTACTAATCCCTTTAAATTGTTTGCCTTGCTATTGGCCATTAAGTTTAGAATATAAGTCAAAAACGACTGATAAACTTAATGTGTATCAAACTTTAAAATAATGAGTCAAGACAACCCCCAAACTACTGAGCCGTTGATTCCAATTAGCCTACAGCAAACGGGCTTAGACCTCAGTTTAGAAAGTTACAAGCACAACCCCGCCCTCTGCGATTCATACCAGCACATGCTTAGCAACCTGCAGGGCAACATCCTTAAACCCCACGGCAGGGTACACAGTTTATTTGTACTATTTAAGTTTTATGAAGACAAAATTGGCAAGGCGCGGCGTGCCATTCCCGAGTTGGCGCTGTTGGTTACCTCTGCCAAACAACAGCAACAAGATTCATTAAACTACAAAGCTGCCAGGTATACATTTCAAACTTTATGCAATAATGTGATAGATGGCCTTAATGGTATTAACTGGCCAGAATCTATTTCCCGCGGTAAAGAGTATGTTTCAGACCTTAAAGGTTATTTATATACTATCAGGAACTTTAACCAAACACCTGATTTCCCTAAACTGATAGCAGGTATCAAAGATGATATAAAAAACATTGAGCCCGAAACTGGTCAAGAGGACCTTATCAAAGAATTACTGGGTAGTGAAACTAAAGCAGGGAGATTAGATCAGCTTGTTAATGCTGCTAATGCGTATCATGAAAGCGCCAATAAGCCATTTTTAGGGTTAGGCCTTACCTACCAGG
>CAZXTW010000799.1:0-3413 GCA_964643525.1 uncultured Roseivirgaceae bacterium | reverse complement strand
GAAAAAGAGATTGATACAAACAGCAGGTATTGGTGCCTGGACAGTAGAATACATGCTGATGCGCGGGGTTTCATGGCCTGATGCTTTCCCCTCAACAGACCTGGGCGTACAAAAAGCACTGGGCACAAAAAGTAAAAAAGAAATTGAACGAATTGGGTTAGACTGGAGCCCGTTTAGAGCATACGCTACCCAACACCTTTGGAGAATGATCAGTTAATTATGGAAATGGCATACTTCACCACCATACACAACTCGCCCGTAGGTAAGCTTCTTTTAACGGCAAATAGCAACGCCTTAACAGGAGTATATTTTTATGGAAAGGACGCTACTTTTATTGCAGGCAAAAAGGCAGGCCATGAAGAGAGAAGTGATTTCCCCATCTTTCAGGAAGCCGAAGCCCAACTACAGGAATACTTTGCCGGAACGCGGCAACAATTCAATTTGGCATTGGCATTTAAAGGAACAGATTTTCAAAAAAAAGTATGGAATGCTTTGTTTGAAGTGCCCTTTGGCCAGACAGCTTCCTATCTGCAAATAGCAGAGCTGGTAGGCGATACAAAGGCGGTTAGGGCAGTGGGGCTAACCAACGGAAAAAACCCAATTTCAATCATTTGCCCATGCCACAGGGTAATTGGTAGCAATGGCAAATTAACAGGTTATGGTGGTGGGTTACCTAATAAAGAATGGCTACTTAGGCATGAGGGGGCCTGGCCCAAGGGGCCCATCCAAACAAGTCTGTTTTAAGGGCAAAATATAAGGTTTAGGCTTTGACCAGGTAATTTTTCTGTACTAAGCTAACTAAATACTGGTTGGCACATGGCCAATACACCAGTAGTTTTTACCATTGCACCCAGGTTGCATTAAACAAGGCTTAACCCCACAAGTACATGGAAAAGATAAAAATTGGCATTATTAACGTATCTGACCGTGCCAGCAGAGGCGAATATGAAGATTTGCCTGGCAAAGAGGTGCAACGCCTGTTAGACCTATGGCTAACCAGCCCGTGGGAAGCAGTGTATGCGGTAATACCAGATGAACAACCGCTGCTGGAAAAGGAAATGAAGGACATGGCCGATAACCAGGGCTGCTGCCTGATTGTAACCACCGGCGGCACCGGCCCGGCCAAACGTGATGTCACGCCAGAAGCCACCATTGCCGTGTGCGATAAACTGCTGCCTGGGTTTGGTGAGCAAATGCGGCAGGTGAGCTTGCAATACGTGCCTACCGCCATCTTGTCGCGACAAACCGCTGGCATTAGGGGCAGCGCGCTAATTGTGAACCTGCCAGGCAAACCAAAATCTATTCGTGAATGCCTTGAGGCGGTTTTTCCTGCCATTCCTTACTGCATTGACCTTATTGAAGGCCCCTACATTGAAACCAACCCAGATGAAATGACCGTATTCAGGCCCAAGCAGCGCTAAAAACAAAGGCTGCCCCTGCATTTGCAGGGGCAGCCTTTATATAGTAAGGCTCGGCTGTGTTTGTTAGCCCATTTCAGATACCCTGGGTATAGGCCAGCTGTCTTGATAGCCTTCTACCCAAAAGTTGGTGGCCAGCTCTTTTTCAGTGCTCAGGCAAGCGTCCAGCTCAGCTTTGATCATGGCTTCATCCATATCCTGGCCAATAAAAACAATTTCATTCTTTCGGTCGCCAAACGTGCTGTTCCAGCCAGCTTCAATCTGCTTTTGGTTTTCTATAAATGACATATGCTGCATGCGCTGGTTAAATGGCATGCTGCACCACCATACCCCGGCACTTTCAGCCCTTAACGAGCCGCCAGCCTGCCCCCATACCAGGGCCTGCTCTGGGCGTGAGGCCAGCCAGAACAGCCCTTTACTGCGAATGATCGTGGCAGGAAAGTTTTCTTGTATATAGCTCCAAAACCTGATTGGGTCAAACGGCTTCTGGCTTCTGTACACAAATGAGCCTATGCCGTACTCTTCAGTTTCAGGGGTATGTGCTTCCTTATTCAGCTCTTCTATCCAGCCAGCGCTTTGCTCGGCCTCTTCTGCATCATACAGGCCGGTATTTAAAATGTTTTTGGGGCTAACCTTACTAAAGGTCGTTTCAATAATCCTGGCGCCAGGGTTCAGCTTCTTAATCGTGGCCTTCAGCACACCCAGTGATTCTTTATTCACCAAATCGGCCTTATTCAGCACAATTACATTGGCAAACTCTATCTGGTCAGTCAGCAGGTTCACAATCGTGCGGAAGTCCCCCTCCATATCAGTCAGCTCTCTGTCCATTAACCGGTCGGGGCTGCCAAAATCTTTGAAAAAGTTAAAGGCATCAACCACCGTTACCATGGTATCTATATAGCTAAATTTTGAAAGGTCTATCCCGTTTTCGTCATCAACAAAGCTAAACGTTTGCGCCACAGGTACAGGCTCACTAATACCGGTGCTTTCAATCAACAGGTAATCAAATCGGGCCTCTTTGGCCAGGCGTTCTACCTCAACCATCAAATCTTCACGCAACGTGCAGCAAATGCATCCGTTGCTCATCTCTACCAGCTTTTCTTCCGTTCTTGAAAGCGTATGCTCGTTCTTGACCAGATCAGCATCTACATTCACCTCGCTCATATCATTCACAATCACAGCCACCTTCAGGCCTTCTTTATTGTGCAGCACGTGGTTAAGCAGGGTGGTTTTACCAGCACCCAAAAAACCACTCAATACGGTAACGGGTAATTTTTTTTCAGTTGTGATCATACTTTAACTATCTAAAGGTATTATTAGCAAAACAGGGCTTCTACTGTGGGGGTAATTGAAAATCTTCATACAGCTTACTGGGCTGTATACCAGAATTATTCTGGTACTTGCCACTTTTGTAAATGGCATAGTCTCCATTCAGGTGGTGGTAATAAATCTGGCAAACCTCCACATGGGGGTAAATAATCAGCGGCTGCACCACAAAAATCTCCAGCGTCCAGTAGCCGTTAAAGCCAACGTCACCAAAGCCGGCTGTAACATGCACAAACATACCCAGGCGGCCCACGCTGCTGCGGCCTTCCAGCATGGGCACCAGCTTATCGGTGCGTGTATGCTCAACGGTGCGGCCCAGGTACAGCCTGCCTGGCTCTAATTGCAAACCGGTTTGGGGTATGGTCAGCTTTGATGCCTCGTTGGCCACCTTCATATCCAACACCGGGCGGTCATACACCAGCAGTTCATCATGCAGCCGCAGGTTATAACTGTTGGGGTTTAGCTGGTTGGGGTTATAAGGCGTAATATCTATATCCTTCCCCATCCGTTCTGCTATCTCAAGGCCGCTTAAAATCATAAATAGGCATCTGTTTTATCAACTGTACAGCAAATTTATACTAAATACCTCAAACGCAACTCAGTTGCGCCTGCTGATTGCACCTGGCAGCAACAAAAAGCAATTAATTGTCAGCCATTGGCCTTAAACCC
>CAZXTW010000798.1:0-3416 GCA_964643525.1 uncultured Roseivirgaceae bacterium | reverse complement strand
AACTACCAGTAAATAACTTAATGCAAACAACAATAACCAACTGTAGTTTTTGTGAGGGTAACTTTTTGCAAGCAGAGCAATTAACACAATAATATGGGGTAAAGAGATGAAGTAGGGGATGAGCCTTTTGCGTTGAAGGCGTAGGGAAACCTTAAATGTTACGCCTATTTTTTGTTCGTACTTCCATAATTTAAGCCGATAAAAAGAAGCGACGAGGTCCCAGCCAGCAATAATGAAAATAAATATAATGAACGCTTCAGCCTGTTTAACAACGTCCAAAAAAGAGAGGACTGTCAATAAAATTGATAGTATAAGTATTTTAAGTGCTTTTTTTTGATAGTATTTGTATCTAAACCTCATATTACGGCACTCTATGTCCTCTCCACAAATCTTATGATGCAAAATGAAGAAAATAGTGGTTTCATCAAATCCTTATTTTTATGGATTTATTGAATAACCTACCTGTGTATTACTTAGTTTAATATGTTCAAAATTGAATTTGAAAGGTATGTCAGAGCTCAGGCAGATAAACACACTTGAGTATTGCTGGTGCCATTTGTAAGAAAAGATTTGCTTATTTGGTGGTGGTGTATTAAGCAAAAGCTTCCTGACAACAGCATTGCCAGGAAGCTTTTTGAGCCTGATTGAGGTGGTTTTTTAATTACCAGTCCACTCAGGTATGGTGTAAGGTGTATAGGGGGCACCTGCCTTTTCCAGCTTTTCCTGTAATGTTTTTAAGTCATTGGTAACCAATGATTTTACTGCATCATAATAAGGTTTGAACTCTGTTTTGGCTATTTTAAGGCTTTCTTGAAAGGTAACTGTTGGCGCCGAGGTACTTTCACCCATTTCAAATAAAATGTATTGAACGCGTGCCATGGGCGCCATAGGCTTGTCAATATCCAGCCTTGCTGCAATTTCATCACCAGCCATACTTCTTGAAATCGACTTTAGCTTCTGTTCAATTGCATTGACATCTTTTAGAAGTGCAGCATGGTCAAGGCCTATTCGTTTGGTAGCTTGCTTGATATGCTTTACCTGGCTGGTTATTTCTTCAACCGTTTTGTTGGTGCCCTGCATTACTCTGTACAAGTCGGTCACCTCAGCCTGGAACTGCACAAGTGCCTGGCGGTTGGCCGCTGGCAGGGTAGTATTGTTTAGTGGGGTTACATTAAACTTTACCGGATCTGCCATTTGATTTATCTCTCCGTTAACACTCTTGTATAAAGTTACTGTGTATTGGCCTGGCAGTACCTGGGTGCCCTGGTCGTTGCCAGCAAAAGGGTTGTAAAAGGCAGGCTTACGTAAGGTAATGGGGTTTTTGGAGGCATACCGTAAATCCCAGTGAATGCGCTGTAGCCCTGCTTTGGCTTTAGTAGTAATTTTACGAATTACCTCACCCTGTTGATTGCTGACGGTAAATAGTAAAAAAGGAGCTGCCTCGTCAGCCTCTGCCAGGTACTCATCATAACTGGGAAAGGGGTCATCGGTCTGCTCGTTTTCTTTTTTGCGGCGGTCTTCTTTTTTAGTCGTGATGCCTTCTTTCAGGTAATAAGTAAACATGGCCTCTGGGCCCAGGTTATCACCAACGTAAAAGTTATCACCCTGAAAGCTTTTACCTGGCAGCCCCAATGGTGTACTTTCTGAATACAGCAGGGCATCACGCACTGCAAATAGTGCGGCATCGCTCTGTAAGGTCTCTTCAGATACATTTCTTAATGCGCTGTAATCATCCAATACATAAAAACCACGGCCAAAGGTGCCTAGTACCAGGTCATTTTCGCGTTGTTGCAGGGCAATATCACGCACGGCCACGGTTGGCAAGCCTGCCTTGAGTTGCTTCCAGTTGCTGCCACCTGCATTGCTAAAGAAAACACCAAACTCAGTACCAACGAATAAAAGGTTGGCGTCCTGGTGGTCTTCAGCTAAGGTGTAGGCAGACCCACGCTCGGGTAAATTACCCGTAATTGCCTGCCAGGTTTGACCTTTGTCACTGCTTTTATAAACGTAGGGTTTAAAGTTGCCGTATTTGTGGTGGTTAAAGCAGGCATATACTACGTTTTGATCATGCTGTGAGGCAAGTACGGCATTTACATAGGTATTTGCCGGTACCCCAGGAAAGCTTGATACCTTGCGCCATGACTGCCCCCCGTTTTCAGTAACCTGAATTAGCCCATCGTCAGTGCCAACATATAGCAAAGACTCGTTTAACGGAGATTCTGAAAAGGCTACAATGGTACCATAAGGCGAAGTACTGAGGTTTTTGGCAACTGCGTCAACGCCCCAGATTCTATCCATGACCTTCAGCTTATTACGGTCAATTTGCTGTGTAAGGTCGTCACTAATCACTTGCCAGCTATTGCCTCTGTCATCACTTTTAAAAAGCTTATTGGCAGCAAAGTAAATTCTACTTGGTTTGTGGGCGCTTACAGCCAGCGGTGCGTCCCAATTCCAGCGGTAGGTAGCTTCGTCTTTTCTGGGTTTTGGCTGTATCCCTACTTCCTCGCCACTTTTACGGTCATAACGTACTAAAAACCCATATTGAGACTGTGCGTAAACAATGTCTGGGTTTTCAGGGTCAATCTGTGACTCAAAGCCATCACCACCATGGGTTATGTACCAGTCAGAGTTCATAATGCCATGGGCAGTAGTAGTTCTGCTGGGGCCTCCCAGGCTAAAGTTGTCTTGCGTGCCTCCGTATATATTATAAAAGGGCAGGTCATTATCTACTGCCACCTTATAAAACTGTGTAACCGGCAGGTTGGCTTTAAATGCCCAGGTTTTGGCGGCATCCCATGATTCATAAATTCCTCCATCGCAGCCAGCCAACAGGTGGTCGGTGTCGGTTGGGTCAATCCATAAACAGTGGTTGTCAACATGTTTGGTGTCTTCACCAACATTCTTCCACGTTTTGCCACCATCTTTGCTTACCTGCATCCAGGTATTCATGCTAAAAATACGTTGGGCATTGTGCGGGTCAACAATAATTTCCTGGTAGTAGTTGCCGCTGCTGCTGTAGCTGCTTCTTTTGCTCCAGCTGGCGCCGTAATTGGTTGAGGCAAAAAAGCCACCCTTACCCTGGGCTGCTTCAACAATAGCATACACCAACCCGGCCTGCGGCGCGGCAGAGAGGCCAATGCGGCCAATGTCTACACCGGGTAGCCCTTTAGAGGCTTTGTTCCAGGTTAAGCCGCCATCAGTACTTTTGTATATGGCCGAGCCTGGCCCTCCGCCCAAATAGGTAAACACATGCCTGCGCCTTTGGTAGGTACTGGCATACATAATGTTGGGGTTGGTGGCATCAAATATGACGTCGTTTACGCCGGTGTGTTCATCTACTGTAAGTACGGCCTCCCACGTGGTACCGCCATCTATGCTTTTATATAGTCCTCTGTCGCCTCCTGAACTCCATAACG
>CAZXTW010000797.1:0-3416 GCA_964643525.1 uncultured Roseivirgaceae bacterium | reverse complement strand
GCCCCCCAACACCGCGACCAGCGCCCGGCCTTTAGCGCCCAGCGCAGTATGATGCCGGTCAGGCAGCGGCGGAGGTAATGCTTCAAACAGTAGCACAACCAACAGTAGGCCTAACCGAAATACAAGGGCTAGTACAAGCAAGAGTAAAACTAAATCAAAGTCTAAACACAGACCAAAAAAAGGTTAAGCCTGTGGTTGATGCCATTACTTACTGCACCAGCACAGGTTTGGTAATGGTGCCGGTGCGGTGAGCCAGCTGTATAAAATACAGGCCGGGCTCAAGGCCGTTGAGCTGCAGGGCAATAAGGCCATTCACGCTTTGGCTTACCGGCAGTTGCTGCGCTACGGCCACGCCGCTGGCATTGTACAGGGTAACCTGCTCTACAGCAATGCTTTGATCGGCCTGCACCACCAGCTGCTGGCCAGCGGCCACCGGGTTGGGGTATACCTTTACATACCGGGCCAGTGGGCTTTCAACCCCCGTTACTACTTCAGCCTGGCCGGTAAAGTACAGCTCGGCCAGGTCAAAGGCATCATTGCCCACCTCAATGCCTATTTTGCGGCCGTTAATATCATCGGCCGGGGGGTGTATGCCGCCCCAAATGCGCGAGAGGCTGCTCTGGTCAGAGGCATCGCGGTAGGTGGCCCATTGCAGCACCACATCAATACTGGGGCCGTTTTCAAATACCAGAAACTCATTCTGGGGTGCCTCAAACTCGCCCACCCCACCAGGGAAATACGCACTGCCCGTAAAGGCCGTCAGCACCTCTGCTGCCGCGCGCGAGTAGGTAGAGTGGCCCGATACGTACCCGGCAAACGGCGGCGTTACAAATGAGGGGCGCTGGTAGGGCCACCAGTTCTCGGCCAGGATCATCATTGTCGGGGTCGGCAATAAACTCAGGGCCCTTCCAGGTATAGAGTTTCACCTTGCCTACATGCTCAATATTGGGGCCGGCCAGGGGGTCGTCAACATCTACCAGCTCTATCAGGCCATCAAACAGGGGGATGCCGTTTTCGTTATAACTGGGCGCATTGGGGTCGGTGCTCTGGCCCAGGCTGGCCATGTACCTGATGGCCGAAACGGGCCGCACATAATCATACCAGCCCTTTACCCCCCAGGCAGCCACGGCAGCATCGTGCATGGCCCCGCCCAGGGCAAAATAACTTTTAATATCCCACTCAAGGTCGCTCAACACGGCACCCTGGCCCTTAAAGCGCTTTTCAAGCTGGGGGTGGTCGCTCACTGTATTTAAAATAGTAAACCAGTGGCCCGGCGGGGTTTCAGAGTCGGGGCCGTCAGCCCAAAACTCTGCCAATACCCGGCCATAATCACCACGGGGTACAACCTGTGGGGGGTAAGGCTGGCCCGTTACAGGGTTCATGGAGTGGCCGGTGCTGGGGTCTCCCCCTTCAAACATATCATAAAACAGCTCGTAATCGCCAAACGCATCAGGTAAGTCGCTCGGGCTCAGGTTGCCAATGGCATTGGGCGAAATATCCAGGGTAACGCCATCGGTGGGGTCAAGGTGTGAGGCCCAGATGGCCACCAGAGCAAACCCACGCTTATACTGGTCAGACATCACAGGGTCGTTGGCCACATCTAAATAAGGGGGTGCCCCAGGGTCGTGGTATACCCGGTACTCAAAGCCGTCGCGCTCATAGGTGGTCAGGTCCTCAGCCTTCAAGGCAAAATTATCAACAATGCCCCACTCAGGGCTCAGAAAGGGGGGCTGCTCAGAAATCACGTTGCCAGACTGGTCAATAAACTCGTCAAACTCTAAGGGCTGCCAGCGGTTGGGGTCGGCCACGGTACCTGCACCGGGCAGCACGGGGTTCAGCGGGTCATTTACAGGCTGGTAAAAGCGGTTTTCGTACAGGTTAAACTCGTTTGAATTGTCTTGCAGGCCAAAATCAACAATTTGCTGGGCAATGTAATTGCCCATGGCGGCCGGGTTGCCCGTTTGGTAGTCGGTAGAAGTAAAAGTAGCATCATAGCCCAGCTCATTAAACAGGTTGGTAATATTCTGGCGTGTTTCAAACTCGCCGGGCGATACTCCAAAGCGGTGCAGCAATATGCGGTACATGGCATAGCTCAGGGCCTCTTCAGTAGCGGCCTGTGGGTCGTTGGGGGCCGGGAAGCTTTCCAACGGGGCAAAAAAATCACCATGAACGGCACCCAGCAGGTAGGGCTGTGCGGTATTGTCATACACGGCCCAGCTGTCGTACATGGCTACAGAGGTGTGCCACAGGTTGCGGGCATGCACGGTGGGGCGGGCAAAATCACCCCTGATGGCTTCTAACAGCACTTCGTTCCATTGCCTGGCTACTGAATGCTGGGCAATGGCAACAGGGCCAGCCAACAGGCAAAGGCCCAATATCATGAATAACAATAGGGTTTTGAATAAATGAAATACCGGGGTATGCATGGTATTTTTGGTTGTATTAATTCGGCTCATACTCGTAACAGGGTCTTGAATTTTCTTTTCTTAGCTTACGCCTACAGGGCCTTTGATGCCGCCATTGGCCCTAAGCAGCAAGATAAATAAAAGTGGGCAAGCAACCTTACCGGGGTTTTAAAAAGGCACCACTGGCAGGCTGGCGCTGGCTTGCATCAACAATATTTTTTACAATATTTACTGGCAGTACTTAGCCACGTAAATTACCAAAGCATATGATTAGCCAACCAATAGTTACTTTTTTGAATAAAGCAGCCCTGAAATGCCTCATTTTTGCAGGGGTACTTATTCACTGCATGGGCTGTGCCAGTGGCAGCAAAGCCGTTTATGAGCTGCCAGCCAACGCGGCTGAGCTGATTAGTGGGCAACAGAGTAAAACCTGGAAGCTGGCCCGGCGGTTTAATAATGGTACCAGAATGAATATGGGCGATTGCTTTCTGTCATACCGCGTAACCTACCATGCCAATAATACAATGCGTGATAATAATGGGGAGTATACTGACTGTGGCCCCAGCCTGCAGGCCAGTTGGAAGGTGATGCAGGATGAAAAGGGCTGGTCATACATCAGGCTAATGAGCGACCAGCTGCCTGCCCTGATGAATATTGAAGAGAATTATAAGTTTTTTAAGATTATCCAACTATCTGACCAGCAGCTTACTTTAGAGTTCAGGCATGCCCAAACTACCCAACGCAAAACTAAGATAATTGATGTGCTGGTGCCCCAGGAAGTGAATGTAGAGGGGCGGGAGTTTCATTGGTAGCACTAAAGGGCCTGTTTGTGCCTGAGGGTTACCCTGTATTACAACCACCTATAGGGTGTAGCACTGTGCTACACCGGGTATACTACCTTGCTACACCCGGTGTACTAACCTGTTAAAGGGCCTGGTTTACTCAAAAGACTTTAAGTCTTTCAACAATAGACTTTAAGTCTTTCAACAATAGACTTTAAGTCTTTTAACA
>CAZXTW010000796.1:0-3419 GCA_964643525.1 uncultured Roseivirgaceae bacterium | reverse complement strand
AGAGAGGGTTATTACGTCTTTATCAACATTTAAGGTTCCAACATCAACTGATTGCAGCGATAAGTTGGAATCATAATTATTATTTACTGTGAAAGAAGACAAGGATCCATAACCACCATTAACAATGGTAATTGTGACGGGGCAGTAGCCAACGCAGGCCCAGACCAAAGCCTGTGCAATGCCAGTCTCATTACCCTCGAAGGCAGCCAGGCTGAGCCATACGCTGGGTCATGGTCAATCATTTCAGGTTCGGCAACCCTTACGGACATGTTCAACCCCAAAACTACCGTTACCGGCCTGGCAGCTGGCGATACACTTGTGCTGGCCTGGACAGTAGCCCAAAGCGGGTGCCCAGTAACCACCGACCAGATGACCATCATTAACTACCAACAGCCCTCTCTTGCTTGGGCCGATTTCACTTTCTCAGTTTGTGATGTTGATACAGCAGTGTTACAGGCGAAAACTCCAGAAATAGGTATTGGTACATGGTACCTGATTGCCGGAGGTGGTACTATTGATGAGGTCCATAACCCTAATTCAGTAGTCAGGAACCTTCCAGCTGGCCTCAATCAGTTTGAATGGCAGATGAGCAACGGGGCGTGTTTGGGCAACCTTGATGAAGGCAGAGTATGGAGATCTGTTTCGCCTGCACAGGCCGATGCAGGGCTCGACCAAATTTTATGCACCACAAACACCACTCAACTTAAAGCCAGTGAGCCGCCAATAGGCTTTGGCAGGTGGTCAATATTGAGTGGAAACGCATCATTGTCTAATGACCGGAAGCCTGATGCAACATTGAGATATGTCGATCCTGGCGACAGCATTGTGTTGCGGTGGGCTGTGAGTAGTGGTATTTGCCCAAGTATTTATGATGACGTCATTGTTTACAACAACGACCTGCCCATTGACATTGCCGCCAGCACCCCGGCTACCCAATACTGCACTACTGATACCATTATACTGAATGGCACCACCGACAGCAGTGCGTGGTCATACAACTGGCAAACCAATGCTGTGGGGCAGTTCTTACCCAACAGCCACAGCCCCAATACGCGCTTTGTATTCAGTACCCAACAGCCCGGTATTTTCACATTCAGCTATGTGGCCCAAAACTACTGCCATGCCGATACTGCATCGTTTACCATTACTGCAACTGACTGCGTAAACGGCTGCACCGACTTAGCCCCCACCGTGCAAGACAGCGCCCTAGAGGTAACAGGTACCACAACCAACAGCATTACACTGCAATGGGCTAAGGGTAACGGTAGCCATGCAATTGTATTGGCCCGAGAAGGCAGGGCCATACACCCTAACTTTTTGCCAGTCAATGGGGTCAATTACAGTGACGGTGGCTCTGTATTCGGCACGGGCAGCGCAATAGGCCCCAACCAGGTGGCCTACGCCGGTACTGGCAACACGGCAACCATCACGGGGCTTAACAGCAGCACTGAATACCACTTTACGGTGCTGGGTTACAACGGTGGTGGTGCTTGCACTTTTTACCAGTACAATCCGCTGATACGCATAACGGGCACAACCTTGGCGGGCACTGCTGCCACACCGGTTTTGCCGGCCACTAACATCAACTTCAGCAACGTTACCGCCAATAGCCTTACGGTAAGCTGGCAGCCTGGTAACGGTGCCTACCACATGTTGCTAGGCCGTGCCGAAAAAGGCGTACACGGCAACTTTATGCCACAAACAAACACCAGCTACAATGCCAGCACCTTTTTTGGCTCTGGCGATAATATTGGGCCTAACCAGGTGCTGTACACAGGCCAGGCCAATTCAGTAACCCTTACAGGCACAACAATAAGCACCTACCACTTTGCAGTAATCACCTACAATGCCCTGGCCGATCTGAGTCAAATCAATTACCTTACCACCAACTTTCCGCGCAGCCAAATCAATGTGCAGACTATGGTGAACATTACCCCGGTGTTACAGCCCAGCCAACTGGTCATGGCCAGCCTTACACCCACCACCATGCAGGTACAATGGGGCAAAGCTAAGGGCAGCAACGGCACCATTATACTGGCCCGCGAAAACAAAGGCATACACGGCCGTTTCTTACCGCAAGACAACACCAATTATCTGCCCGGCGCTACCTTCGGCACCGGCGATAACATTGGGCCCAATCAGGTTGTGTATGTAGGCAATGGCAGCAACTTTATCATGTCCGGGCTTATTCCGGGCAATACCTATTACCTGGCTGCCTATGCTTACAATAAAAATGCCGATGGCACCATGATAAACTACCTCCGCAGCAACGGTACCAGAAACTTTGCCACAGTACTGAACCAAAATGCTCGCTCAGGAAATGAGGCGTTCGAATCTCTTAATCATAAACCCTTCATATATACCAACAGCAACACCCTGTACCTGCAATTTGCCAACGCGCAGATCGCACAAGGCACCATAAATTTATATGCACTTGATGGCAGCCTGCTAGGCCAATATGCGCATACCAATACCCATGCATCTTGGCAAGTCAGCCTCAGTAGCCAGCACCTGCAAAACCGCTTGCTGCTACTCCGCTTTACCCCAACCAACAAAAACCAAAAGGCCTTTACACACAAGGTCTGGCTAAATCAATAAATACCTGCATACCCTTGAACCCAAAAAGCCGCTCATAAGCGGCTTTTTGGGTTTTTAATATCAAGGGGCATTACTTCAAAATAACATACCTAAGCAAAATATCATTGGCCAAAACAAAGCTGGCCACATATTTATGCTGGGGGTGCTGGAGTTTAAGCAGACCCCCGCCCCAGACCAACTAAAAGCCACCGCCATAGCTGCCCTACAACAAATTAGCAAAAGGCAGTACCACACACTCATTCAAGATGCTTGTAAACAACAAGTACACCAGTACGGCATTGACTTTTATGGCAAACAGCTGGCCATAAGCCACCACCTGGTCAAGGTTAATTGAGTACATCATACAGGCAATAATGGCCACAGGTGTGTATCACAGGCACCAGATAAGTGGTGGCGTAGGGTTGCAAATAGTGGCTTATGTGGTGTAACTTCAGCTCGCAAATTTATTCACACATTAACCATTATTTCATGCCTAACACAGATCAGATCACCCGCGTGGCCGTGTACCCGCCTATTGGTATTGCGCGCGTGGGCAATTCAGACGAGTTTTATTGGGCCCCGGTTATTCCGGGGCAGCCGCCAGTAGCCCAGGGTGGTTTTAAAGATGCCCAGGGGCGCGTGAAGAAGCAGATTGTGCGCTTCAGGGTGTATGGCTTTGATGCCAACAACAATGTGGTGGCCGAGCTGACCCACAACAATGCCGATATTGAATGGACAGTTGAGGTGGCCAACGTAAAGGCCGCCTGGTACCAGTTTAACAATGCGCTTGACCTTGAGGGGTACGCCATCCCTTCAGCACCACGCAATAAGGATGTAGAAGG
>CAZXTW010000795.1:529-3430 GCA_964643525.1 uncultured Roseivirgaceae bacterium | reverse complement strand
GGCCTATTCTATCATGATTTATATTTTTGTCGGATGACAGAAATAATTAATAATGAATAATTAATAAGGTGGGGATATAGATTGTTTATAGCCTTAAAGGCGGGTGGATGTCCACAGCGGCGTGGCCAGACTGATACGGCACATCTGGGTACTTGACGTTCAAAAAACTGCTTACTTCACCAACTGGTAGTCTTTAATGAGCAGATTAGCAGATAGGTTTAACCTTTCAGAAAGGTTTCTAATCATCTCTACAGTAAGCTTACGCTTTTTATTCAACACTTCTGAAACCCGATTCTTACCGCCCAATGGCTCGGCCAAATCACCCCGCTTCAACTGCATCTCTTCCATTCTAATCTTAATGGCCTCAATTGGGTCTGGGGCATCAATGGCATAATGGGCTGCCTCGTAGGCCTCAATTAACAACGCCAACACATCAGCTTCATCACTTTCGGGCGTGCCAATGGGGGCATCAAACAGCTCATTGAGCCGTTCCAGTGCGGCCTCATAGGCCGCTTCTGATTTAATAAGCTTAATTGTAGTAGCCATAACTATTCTAGCAGTTAAATCGTATTTGCATCAATCTTATCATACTCAGCATGGGTACCGATAAACCTGATAAAAAGCCATTGCTTCTCATAGTTAATCCTCACCACCAGCCTATAATCATTCCCCTTGATATTAAACACCACTCGGCCATCTTTCAAAATAGAGGCCGTTGAATAACTCTTCTTAACATCTGCGGGGCTTGCCCAATTACTTTGCAACGCGGTATCGTACCAGGTCTTCAAATACTGTTCGGCCTCGGCATGCCGTTCATAATACGCCCTAACCGTTTTCTTTGAAAATATCCTGTACACAATAATACCCTTTGCTTCCTGCAAACATACACAAAATATCATTTGTTCCCAATTTGGGAACTGTCTTTATCTTTCTAATTCAATTATTTGATTAACGCAACTCGCCAGAGCGGATGCGGCACTTTTTAAGGCGAGAGTTCATGGCCAGCCGCCAAAAGGGGCCCTTGGTGCGCAGCAGGTACATCTTTACCCCAAAATTATGCACCAGCCGGTCAAAATTGGTTTTATTGCCGGGCTGCCCTTTAGGCATCACCATAAACTCAAACCCCAGCCGGCGCGTTACTGACTGCGCACAGCGGTCGCCCGAAAGGGTGCCCCTGGGCGTTGAGCGAATAATGTAGCGGACGCGGCGGGGCTTCTTGGGCCCCTGCTTCATAGGGTCTTTAGCCGGCTTGGTACTGGTGGCATTGGTAGGCAACTCGTCGTTGGGCTTAATGCGGCCCTGCTGCGCCTGGCAAGGCACACAAAGCGCAAAACAGCCCACAACAATCAAAAAACCCAATACCAATTGACCGACCAATGCGCGCATACTATTCAGGTGAGTGGTGATTACTGCCAAAACAACGTTCAAAACTGTGCTAAAATATAAAATTTACCGCAATTGGTATCAGGCACCCCACAATTTGTATATTTGACGCTTCATTATGGCTAAGGCATAGAGAGCATATGAAAAAAATATTCAGTTGGGCCCTTAGGCACATCCCACGCAAGTACCTGCAACTGTTCAGCCACATCGTACTTAAGGTACTTTCCATATTTTACATTGGTAAAAAAGTGCAATGCCCCGTATGTGGGTCGCACTTCCGCCAGTTTTTACCCTATGGCCGCGTGGCCCGTGCCAACGCCCTGTGCCCCCACTGCCTGGCCCTGGAGCGCCACCGCCTCATCTGGCTGTACCTCAAAAACAAAACCGATTTCTTTACCAGCCCCAAAAAGGTGCTGCACGTAGCCCCTGAAATTTGCTTCATTAAACGCTTTGAAAAGCTGCACGGCAAAGACTACATCACGGCCGATATTGAATCGCCACTGGCTAAAGTCAAAATGGACATCCACGAGGTGCCCTTTGAAGCCAATACCTTTAACGTGGCCTTCTGCAACCACGTGATGGAACATGTAGATGATGACATCAAGGCCATGAGCGAGCTGCACCGCGTGCTGCAACCCGGCGGGTGGGCCATTATACAGGTGCCCTTTTTCCACCCCATTAAAGACACCACCTACGAAGACCCTTCTATTACCGACCCCAAGGAACGCGAAAAGCATTTTGGCCAGGACGACCACGTGCGCATGTACGGGCACGACTATGCTAACCGACTGCGCCAGGCTGGCTTTACCGTTACTGAAGATACTTACGTGCAGGAACTACCCGAAGCTGAGGTGGCCAAACACGCCCTGCCCACTGACGAAATCATTTTCTTCTGCCAGAAAAACTAACGCCACAACACTTTTCTACCCCAATACCAACAGCTTAAAACCGGCCTTTTTAGGCCGTATGCAACCCTTTTCCTATTTCACAACAAAATAAACGTGAAACCATACAACAAAATAAACGTGATTCCGTACAACACAATAAACGTGATATAGTACAACACAATAAACGTGATATGGTGCAACGCAATAAACCCTAAGAAGCTTATAACTTCATAGGTGTTCTACCTTCGGCCTGTAGAAACATCCCCCTTACCCCCTTCAAAGGGGGAGCTCTCACCAGCGCAGGGGTTGTTCTGAATAAAAACACTCTACCATATTAATTATTCATTATTAACTATTAACTAACCCCCGTAGCCCATGGCCATTCATTATTAATTATTCATTATTAACTATTAACTAACCCCCGTAGCCACTCATTATTAATTATTCATTGTCAATTATCAATTAAAAAAAGGTGTCTTCCCCCTCAGAAAAACTGGCAAGCTCATTAGAAGTGCTGCAGGCCCTGCAACAAGAGGGCCACACCGTCATCAGGAGCAACCGCCTGAGCCGCACCCATCAGCAGCGGCTCATCAGCAACGGCTTTCTGCGGCAGGTATTCAAGGGGTGGTAC
>CAZXTW010000795.1:0-519 GCA_964643525.1 uncultured Roseivirgaceae bacterium | reverse complement strand
TCCCCACGCGGCCTGATGAAAACGAGGGCGAAAGCACCTCATGGTATGCCTCCTTCTGGCACTTTTGCGCGGCCTACCTCACTGAGCGCTTCGGCACTGACTGGTGGCTCTCGGCAGAGCAGTCCATTGCCATCCATGCCGGCAACTGGGCCATCCCCAAACAGCTGCTGGTCAAATCGGGCAAAGGCCACAACAACACCACAACCCTGCTGTTTGGCACCTCTATCTTTGACCTGCGCAGCGCCAAAGAAGCAGCCGTGACCACGCTGCCCAATGGCATCAGGGCACTGCCCCTGGCCACGGCACTGGTACAGTGCAGCCCCGGCACCTACCGGCAGGCCCCGTTAGATGTACGCACGGCCCTGGCCCAGGTCAAAGACGCCTCGCCTATACTTGAAGTGCTGCTGGCCGGGGGGCACTCTATTGTGGCGGGCCGCCTCGTGGGTGCCTTCAACAATATTGGTGCCACCGCCATTGCCCAGGCCATTACCAAAACCATGACCGCCGCCGGGTATGACC
>CAZXTW010000794.1:0-3431 GCA_964643525.1 uncultured Roseivirgaceae bacterium | reverse complement strand
TATTTACGGTTATGCTGGCCTCGTTTGTGCCTGGCATTAACCGTAAATATTGAAAAGCTACCCGGCAGTACAATACCGGGTAGCTTTTCAATATTTACGGTTATGCTGGCCTCGTTTGTGCCTGGCATTATTGCTTCTTTGATTTATTATGGCCTCACTTTTTATACTGCCTACCCCAGGGTGGTGTTTTATGTTGGTGGTACTGTGTTTTTGTTGCTTAGTCTGGTAGGGCCCCTATCGCCCACCTTACCTAACGGGCAGCCTGTACCCACAGGATTTGTTGGGTTAGCCATGCCACTGCATGTTATTGCAGGTGCCGTAATTTTAATAGCCATGCCACATATAGCCCAGCGCCTGGGCTTTAAAGCCTAAACTACTTGTACGGGTAGCCTGTCGCCCCTTAGTAAAGGGCGTAATAAATATTATGCTTACTTTTAATGGCCCGGCCAGTAATTTGGCTGGGTATTGACATTAATTTTTGACCAACCAATTTGCTTTATAATGGCGTTAACCCCATCAAACATGCTTCCGCTGGGTACTGAGGCCCCTGCGTTTAATTTGCCCGATACGGTTAGCGGACAGGTTGTGAGCCTTTCTGCAATACAGTCTGAAAAAGCCACTGTTGTGATGTTTATTTGCAACCACTGCCCTTATGTGGTGCATGTGCAAGACCAACTGGCCGCCCTTGGGCGAGACTATATGCCTCAGGGGGTGGCTTTTGTAGCCATTAGTTCTAACGATGTGGCTGCTTACCCGGCCGATGCCCCCGATAAGATGAAAGCAAAGGCCGAGGCAGTGGGTTACCCCTTCCCTTATTTGTATGATGAAACACAAGCAGTAGCACGAGCATATGATGCGGCCTGCACACCAGACTTTTATGTGTTTGATGGTAACCTAAAGCTGGCTTACCGAGGGCAACTGGACGATTCTCGCCCAGGGAGTGGCCTGCCCGTAACCGGTACAGACTTGCGCCAGGCGCTGGATGCCATGCTTGCCGGCCAGCCTGTAGCTGCCACGCAAAAGTATAGCGTGGGCTGTAATATTAAGTGGAAGGCCTCATAAAGAGGTATCGTGATGGTAAAAGCACACTATAGCTTTGCCTTGATGTATTCTGTAGCCTGTTGCAGGGTTTGCAGCTTTTCAGCTTCGTTGTCAGGTATACGTATATTAAAGGCCTGCTCAAACTCCATGACCAGCTCGGCATAGTCTAACGAATCAATACCCAGGTCTTTTGTAAACGAGGCATTATCGGTAATTTCTGTAGGTGCAATGCCCAGATTACTCGTCAGAATTTCAGTTATTTTTTCTTTGACCGAGTCCATGCTTGATACGAGGTGTTAGTGGGTTAAATGGTGTTGCTTCAGGTTAGCTAATACCTTAAGTAGTAAATGTAGGTAAAAAAAGTGTTTTGAATGGCCACTTAGGGGTCTAATCAGTAAACCCCGCCAATGGGCGGGGTTTTATACTTGGTGGTAAGTTCAGGTAAACAAGCCTATAGCTTAATGATAAAGGTGGTGCCTTCATTAATGGTTGATTTGACGTTAATGGTACCGCCGTGCTTCCTTATAATTTGTTTTGACAGGCTTAGGCCAATACCCGAGCCACTTTTTTTAGTTGTGAAGAATGGGATGAATATTTTGGCCATAGCTTCTTCTTCAATACCTGGCCCATTATCAGCCACAATAATTACTACCTGGTTTTTGTCATTGCGGTAAGCATCAAAGTGAATCACCTTTTCTACTCCCTCTTCTTTTTCATCGTCAAGCTCAAGGGCCTGTATCGCATTTTTCACCAGGTTAATCAGCACCTGTTCAATCAGTTCACGGTCGGCATTGAGGGTCATATCAGCTGGCTCAACTGACGACATGAGGTTAACCTGGGCCCGCTCTACATCTATTTTGTGCAGTGTCACGATCTGGTCAACAAACTCTTTCACCTTAAACACCTCGCGTTTGGGTTCTGGTATTTTGGTCAGGTTACGGAAGTCACTCACAAACCTGATGAGGCCTTTGCTGCGGCGGTGGATGGTTTTAACAGACAGGTGCAGGTCTTCAATATCGTCGTTAGAAATGGTGTTGATCTCTGAGTCATTGGTGAGCTGTGCATGCAGGTCATCTTCTACCGTGGCAGCTAATGATGAAATGGGCGTAACCGAGTTCATAATTTCATGGGTTAATACCCTGATTAGGTTTTGCCAGGCTTCCATTTCTTTTTCTTCGAGTTCGCTCTGTATGTTCTGCAATGAAATGAGCTTGAACTCTTCACCCCTCAGGGTAAGCTCAATAGCATAAATGGCCAGCTGTACATTATTGCCGTTGGTGTCGATCTTAATCAGGTCGCGCCCACCAGTTTTGAGCGAGTAAATGCTTGACACCAACGGGGGGCTGATGCGGCCCAACTGGCTTACATTTTTAATTTGACTCACCTTAAGCAGCTTTTTAGCCGCTGTGTTTATGATTTGTATGTTGCCGTCTTTATCGAAGGTAATGATGCCTATACCCACATGTTGCACAATGGTTTTGAGGTAATGGTACTGGGCTTCTTTTTCGGCTCTGATTTCTCTAAACTTTTTAATTACCTTGTTAAACTCTGCATTGAGCAGGTCAATTGAGGTGCCCGTTTTTTTTGTGGGGTAGGTACGCGAAAAATCGTCGTACTTAATAGAGTTCAAGAAGCCAACTACCTCGCGGTTGGTTGTGTCAAGAAAGTAAATCATAGAGATTACTTGTACTATAACCACAACCGATATGAGCAGCCGGGTCAGGGCAGAAGCGTCTGAATCGTAAATAAGCCTGCCAAACAGTAAGATGGTAAGCGTGAGCAGTACTACCCTGAATATGATATTAAACTTAAAGTTTTTAAAGCCCATGTTTTTCTAACCTTCTGTACAGCGAGGCTCTGGTAAGGCCCAGTTCTTTTGCTGCTTTTGAAATATTGCCACCATGTTTGGTAATGGCTTTCTGTATTACGTTGCGCTCAACCTCATCAAGGTTAAAGCTTTGTGCCTTGGCCTGTTCTGGCTCCTGCTTTTGGGCCAGAAAGAAGAAGTCATCTGGCGAAAGCTGTGGCCCATCGCTCATAATGATGGCCCGCTCAATGGCGTGTTGCAGCTCTCTGATATTGCCTGGCCAGTGGTATTTTTGAAGCTTTTTGAGCGTCACTGAAGGTATTTTCTTTTCAGGCTTGCGGTATTTGTTACAATACAGTTTTACAAAGTGCTCGGCCAGCATGGGTATGTCTTCAATACGCTCACGCAATGAGGGCAGCTTAATTTCAACGGTATTGATTCGGTACAGCAGGTCTTGCCTAAAACCGTTATCATCTACCATATCATACACTGGCATGTTGGTGGCACAAATCAGCCAGTGTATGATATGGTAGATGATAACGGTATTGATTCGGTACAGCAGGTCTTGCCTAAAACCGTTATC
>CAZXTW010000793.1:0-3440 GCA_964643525.1 uncultured Roseivirgaceae bacterium | reverse complement strand
CCATGCTGATGTGCGCCCCTTTTACAGCAGGGCCAGGGTGGTATTGAACCTGTCTATACCAGGGCAGTGGAACGAAACCTTTGGCATGACCATTCTTGAGGCCATGCACTGCGGCATACCCTGCATAGTACCACCGGTGGGCGGGGTTACAGAACTGGTAACTGATGGGGTGCATGGCTTTCAGGTAAACAGCTGCCATAAGGCACAGCTACATCAATGGCTGGATGAGCTATGGCACAACACCAGCCTTTACGCTCAAATGGCCGCCAATGCCAGCCATAAAGCAGCCCAGTTTACCAGCCAGCGGCAGGTAGCGGCCATTGAGCAAATACTGGCCAATGCCCAACTGTAAAGTGGGTATTCTCAATACGAGACGTTTTACCACTTTGAGGCACAGCACCCAGCCATAAACCTCTAAAACAGTGCTGGAAGCACTTTTTATTGACTGGCACGGCATTTTCATAGCACTATAAAAACGAATTACATTATGAAACGCGTAGCAATAATCGGTACTGCTGGCGTGCCCGGCAGGTACGGCGGCTTTGAAACACTGGCCCACCAACTGGTTACCCACCTCAACGACCAGTGCCAATTAACGGTATACTGTAGTAAAAAAGTATACCCTAAACACGAACGCCCAAACACCTGGCAGGGTGCCCGGCTGGTGTACCTGCCCTTTGATGCCAATGGTGTGCAAAGCATTATTTATGATATAGTCTCTATCATTCACGCCCTGTTTTATGCTGATGCCCTCATTGTATTGGGCGTATCGGGGGGCATTTGCCTGCCCTTTATCAAGCGGCTAACCAGTAAAAAAATAATTGTGAATATTGACGGCCTTGAATGGCGCCGCCCTAAGTGGAAAAAGTGGGTGCGCCAATACCTCAAGTGGTCTGAACGGCTGGCCGTGCGGCACTCGCATGCTGATATTACCGATAACTACGCCATACAGCGCTATACGGCACAGCAGTACAAAACCAACAGCATACTCATTGAATATGGCGGCAACCATGCCAGCAGGCAGCCCATGACCAAAGCCGCGCTGGCGCAGTACCCGTTTTTACGTATGCCCTATGCCTTTAGTGTGTGCCGTATTGAGCCTGAAAACAACGTACATCTGGTGTTAGAAGCCTTTGCCAGCCAGCCCAAAAAGCAACTGGTTTTTGTGGGCAACTGGCACAACAGCCCTTATGGCAAGGAGCTGCTCAATACCTATGCTAACAAGCCCAACCTGCATTTATTACCACCTATTTATGACCAGGTGCAGCTTGACATACTGCGCTCAAACTGCCATGTATACCTGCATGGGCACAGTGCTGGCGGCACCAACCCCTCACTGGTTGAAGCCATGTGCCTGGGCTTGCCCGTAGTAGCCTTTGACGTGGCCTACAACCAGTACACCACTGAAAACAGCGCCTTGTACTTTAAAAATACCAGCCAGCTGGTACATATCTTAACTAATACCTCTCTGCAACATTACCAGCAGGTAGCCAGTAACCTCAAGCAAATTGCCAACAGGCGTTATGTATGGGCTGTTATTGCTAATAAATACAAAACCCTGGTGTTGGCCTTTGACCATAAGTACCGTAAAAAGCCAGTAGGTACCTTACTAAGCCGTTTCAACTATACCAGGCTTAAAAAGCTGGGCCTGACACATTTCATGTTTCAGCGGCATTTCTATGAATAACCCAAGCATACCCATGCAGCCACTCATCGAATAAATAATAAGTGTTTCACCATACATATCCGTACCATTCGTCTAATAATTAGCTGGTGTATACCAAACTTTAGTAGCTTTAGTGTATTAATCATTTGCTTTCAAAGAGACGAGCCTTGCTTATGGATATGTTTAGGATTTTTATTGTTGAAGACGACGACTGGTATGCCGAAATACTTGAATACCACTTGAAGCTTAACCCTGACCATGAGGTGTTGCGTATGGCTACCGCAAACGAGTGCCTGAAGCAGGTATACCTGCAGCCCGCCGTGGTTTGCGTTGATTATTCGCTACCTGATATGGATGGCAGCGAGCTGATTGAAAAATTAAACAACAGCCACCCCCATATACCGGTAGTAGTCATTTCCGGGCAGGAAGATGTAAGCACTGCCATTGCCTTATTGAAACTACCTAATGTGCATGATTACCTGGTAAAAGATGATGAAACCAAAGACAGGCTCTGGAACTCACTGATACAGTTGCGCAAGCGGCTTGACCTTGAGCAGGAGGTAAGCCACCTCAGGGCACAAATTGGCCAGCAGTATGACTATTCAAACCTGATTATTGGCAACAGCCAGCCTATTAAGAAGGTGTTTAAGCTTATGGATAAGGCCTGTGACAATAACATAACGGTATCTGTTACAGGGCCCACAGGCTCGGGCAAAGAGCTGGTGGCCAAAAGCATTCACTACAACTCACCCAGAAAGAAAAAGCCCTTTGTGGCCGTTAACATGTCAGCCATTCCTGCTGAGCTGGCCGAGAGTGAGCTGTTTGGCCATGAAAAAGGGGCCTTTACCGGGGCGCAGACGCGCCGCATTGGTAAGTTTGAAGAGGCTACCCAGGGCACCATTTTCTTAGATGAAGTGGCCGAAATTGATGCCCCGCTGCAGGCTAAACTGCTGCGTGTTTTGCAAGAGCGTGAGGTAGTACGTGTAGGTGGTAATAAACCTGTGCCTATTGATGTGCGGGTAATTGTAGCTACCCATAAAAACCTGGCTGAAGAGGTACGTAAGGGCAATTTTCGTGAAGACCTGTATTTTAGAATACTGGGCCTGAAAATTGAGCTGCCTGGGTTAAAAGAGCGTAAGGAAGATGTGATTGTCCTGGCCAAGTATTTTGCTGATGCCTTTTGCAAAGACAACGGCAAGCCCCCGATGGCCATTAGCGAAGAGGCACGTAAAAAACTGCTGGGTTATGCCTTTCCGGGCAATGTAAGAGAGCTCAAGGCTATGGTTGAGCTGGGCGTGGTGATGGCCGATGGCGACAGCATTGCTGCTGATGACATTACCCTGGGCGAAGGGGCCGCCCTGAACGACCTGCTGGCCGAAGAACACACCCTTAAAAGCTATACCGCACGCATTATAAGGCATTACCTTGATAAGTATGATGACGATGTGGCCCTGGTAGCCGCCAAGCTTGACATTGGCAAGTCTACCCTGTACCGTATGATTAAAAACAAAGAAATATAGCTAAAGCCCTAAATGGAGCCGTCTCTGTAAGAGAAACTTTTTCTCAAATAGAGAACAGCGCCATAGCCCAAAACACTGCTTAAAGGCAGTATAGGCCCTTTACCCAATTAGGAATACAATTTGTGCGCCTTCTGTTGAGAACTACCACCAACAAAACGAGTAAGGTTAAACAGCAAGCCAATGTATGGAATTGTAAACAAAGCCGTAAAAGAACTCTTAATTGAACAGCACGGCGAAACCACATGGCAGCAGGT
>CAZXTW010000792.1:0-3442 GCA_964643525.1 uncultured Roseivirgaceae bacterium | reverse complement strand
CTTACTTTCTGGATAATATGAGCATGCCCACAGCCAACCAGCTGCACAGCACCATTATATTCCCGAAAAGGGCTTTAAAAAAGGCCAAAGAGCTGCCCGAAGCTGAGTGGGACTACCGCAAGATGACCAACACGCTGCTGCACATTTTCCCTAATACAGTGGTTTTGATTGAGCCCGACCACCTGATGGTGGTGACCTTCTGCCCTATTGATGCAAAAACCACCCAGCACAAGTCGTTTATGCTGCTGCCTAAAGCACCGGCCACCCCAAAAGATGTAGAGTACTGGGACCTGAACGGGGGTATTTTCTGGAATGCCATTAATGAAGACAATGAAATGGCTATACTGCAACAGCAAAGCTTTAATTTATATGACAACACCACCCTAACCGTAGGCGGCTATGAAAAGCTACTGGTACAGTTTGAAAACCTGGTGCAACAGGCCATTGAGGGCAAGCTATAGCCCGGCAGGCTACAGGTAGCCAATATCAGGTGTGAGGGCAATTTTGCTTTTGGCAAAGTTGCCCGTGCCAAAGCCTATTTCCTTCCCTGCCTGGTTGTACAGGGTTGACTCCGCCACGTACACATGGCTTGATTTGAATTTAAGGTGCCCCACAGCCGTAATTTTACCCTCGTTGGCTGGCCGCACCATATTGATGTTAAATGAGGTGGTAAGCACAAACACATCTTCAACAATGCTGTTTACTGCAAAAAAGGCGGCATCATCCAGCAGTTTAAAATACACTGAGCCGTGTATGGCCCCCAGGGCATGAAAGTACTTGCTTGATATGTCAATGGCAATAGTGGCCTTGCCCTCTTCTATCTGGCATTGGGTGCTTTCATACAAATGCGTGTTGATGTTGGTATTCAGGTACATCTTCCGCAGTTTCTCAAAGTGTGCTTGGGTCATATGTTTAGTATTTGTCTTGCAAATGTATCGCCTTGATCAACCACGCACTACCGTATGCAATATTTATCTGGATCTGGGTCCTGCTTCAAGCTGAACTTTATACTCAGTTTTTACCAAGTACTCATATCTATAAACCAGTCAATTCGTTAACTTTACTTTAAGAGAATAAAGTAGTATAGTTATGGATATACAATCTGAAAAGTTAGCACTGATTAAACGCTTAGAGCAGATAAATGACGGTTCGCTCATTCAGGCTATAAAACACTTAATTGACTTTGGCCTTCAAAAGACTGAAGGGCAGATCAGCTTAGAGCAATACAATCAAGAAATTGAAGAAGCTGAGGCAGCAATAGACCAGGGAGAATACTACACCCAGGAAGAAGTGGAAAGCATGACTAAAACATGGTAGAAAGCAATAAGCTTAAAGTTGTTTGGGGAAAACGTGCTTATGCTTCATTTCAACAGGCTTACAAAACCATTGCAGAAGATTCTTTACAGAATGCGGATAAGGTAAAGGAAGATATTTTACAAATAACTAAAGGTTTACCAAACCACCCTGAAAAGTACCCACCAGATAAATTTAAGAGTAACAATCAAGGAGATTATCGCGCTTTTGAGAAGCACAACTTCAGAGTTACTTACAGATATACCAAGAAAGAAATAAAAATTATTCGCTTCAGGCACGTTAAACAAAAACCTATCAATTTTTAAGTACTCAATTATCGCAATAGGTTTAAAAATAACCCCACCCCTCCTATTTATTTTCTCTATACAAGTGCAATTCTTATCAATTTGATAAATGAACGCAGGTGGCAAATATTTGTAGCCACAAACATTAACGTTCATCATGAAGAAAAGAATTGTACTGATTTCACTTACCCTTACTGTAGTTGCTGTTGCTGCTATGATTACCCTGGCCTCATTCAGGGCCAACAGCAGTAGCGAAAATGGCGAGGCAAAAGGCGGCTGCCCTTTTGGGTTTGACAAGCTGTCAAAATCAACCGGGCAGGTTATAAAAAGCGAAGGCAATACCAACCGCGAGTGGTGGCCCAACCAGCTTGACCTGACGGTGCTGCGCCAAAATGCGGCCCTCTCAAACCCACTGGGCCAGAGCTTTGATTACCAGCAAGCATTTGAAAGCCTGGATTATTACGCCCTGAAAGAAGATTTGAAAGCGCTGATGACAGACTCGCAAGAGTGGTGGCCGGCAGATTTTGGCCATTACGGCGGCCTGTTTATCAGAATGGCCTGGCACAGTGCTGGTACTTACCGCACGGGCGATGGCCGGGGTGGCACCCGAGAAGGCAAGCAGCGCTTTGCCCCGCAAAACAGCTGGCCCGATAATGCCAACCTTGACAAGGCCAGAAGGCTGCTGTGGCCCATTAAGCAAAAGTACGGGCAAAAAATTTCATGGGCCGATTTGATGATACTAACCGGCAATGTGGCCTTAGAGTCTATGGGCTTTGAAACCCTGGGCTTTGCCGGGGGCCGGGTTGATACGTGGGAGCCACAGAACAACGTGTACTGGGGCAGCGAAAAAACATGGCTGGCCGATGAACGGTTTGATGACAACAGAGCGCTGGAGCAGCCCCTGGCAGCGGCACAGATGGGGTTAATTTATGTAAACCCTGAAGGCCCCAACGGCAACCCTGACCCCAAGCTGGCCGCGCTTGACATCAGGAAAACGTTTGGCCGCATGGGCATGAATGATGAAGAAACGGTAGCCCTCATTGCCGGTGGCCATACACTGGGCAAAACACACGGGCAGGCCAGCGGCGAGGAGCACCTGGGTGCCGCCCCTGAAGGTGCCGGCATTGAGGCACAGGGCCTGGGCTGGGCCAGCAATTACAAAAGCGGCAAAGGGGCTGATGCCATAACCTCTGGCCTGGAGGTAATCTGGACGGAAACACCCGCCCAATGGAGCCAGGGCTTTTTTAAGGGCCTGTTTGAAAACGAGTGGCAACTGGTAAAAAGCCCTGCCGGTGCCTGGCAGTTTGAGGCGGTAAACCCAAAAAAGCTGTACCCCGATGCTTTTAACCCCAACAAAAGGCACAAGCCCACCATGCTGGTTACTGATGTTGCCCTCATTAAAGACCCTATTTACGAAAAGATATCACGCAAGTTTTATGAAAACCCTGCCGCGTTTAACAAAGCCTTTGCCAGGGCCTGGTTTAAGCTAACCCACAGAGATATGGGCCCCAGCAGCACCTACCTGGGCCCTGAAATACCCGAAGAGGCTTTTGTTTGGCAAGACCCAATACCTGCTGTTAACCATGACCTGATTGACAGCAAAGATGTGGCTGCACTCAAGGCTAAAATACTACAGGCAGGCATTAGCCACGAGGCCCTGATCACTACCGCATGGGGGGCAGCGGCTACTTACAGAGGCTCTGACAGGCGGGGCGGCGCCAACGGTGCGCGCATCAGGTTGGAGCCGCAGGTAAACTGGGCCTCAAACAACCCGACCCAGCTTAAAAAGGTACTGGCCGCCTACGAGCAGATTAAAGCCGGCTTTGATACAAGAAACAAGCAGG
>CAZXTW010000791.1:0-3442 GCA_964643525.1 uncultured Roseivirgaceae bacterium | reverse complement strand
TGGCCCCTTATTAGTATTTATGCTTTAGCCAGGCTACACCTGGGGCAGGGTAATGTTAAAACCATTGCCCTCTTTGTTAAGCTCAATGCTGCCTTTTTGTAGTTCAATGAGCTGTTTGGCAATGGCCGCACCAACACTGGCTTGCACAGCTATTGATGTACTTTGGGCAAACGGGTTAAACACGGTTGTGTGAGCTATTGCAGCTTCTTGATTGCGATTAACCAGAGTAAGGCAATGCCGTGCTTGATTGTAGCCAACCGTAATAACTCGGTTGGCCTCTGCGCCTGGTTGCGCAAGCAAATAAGTAAACAGATGTTGCAGTGCTGTAGTGGTCAGCAAAGGGTCGGCCATCATGCCGGGCACTGTATTTTCTAAATTAATGTCTACAGTCGCACGGTTGGCCAGGCTATCTGTTGCCTGCTTCCAGGCCTTGTTAGCCAATTCATAATAACTAATGGGTACAGGTGTTATAGACTGCCTGCCTGCTGCTGATAATGCCCCAAGCCCTTCAGCAAACTGCTGAAGGGCACTTGCAGCAGCTTCAATTTGAGCTAACTCTTCTACAGGCCCATGGGTATTAACCAGTTGTTTGGCCAGCTTAAGTATTGTGGTGGCCGGGCTACTTAACTGGTTTGAAACATCGCTGGCAATACTGGCCTGCTGCCTGGCATTTGTTTTTACCTGATCTGTAACCTGAGCAAGTTCTAACTGTAAGTTGTATGCGACTTTATTGGTAGTAAGCACTTTTTGACTTAATGACTCATTATTCAGGTTAAGCTGCTCAATGAGCTCTTCATTGCGCTGGTGCATCTGCTCGTTCACATATTTAAAAAACAGCAGCACCACACATAGCGTGGCAAAGGCTACCACACTAACAATGGTGTATACAGCATATTGTGGGTCTTGAAAGCCCATGGAGCTCAAGCTAACACCTGCCAGTTTGTGAAAGGCATCAAACAGCAGCAGCATCATGAAGTTAATGGCCACCGAAGCTGAGAGCGGCTTTAGCTCACTCATTGAAAACACTGTAATGGGTACTACACAACCCATAACCAGAAAAAACCTATAGCCTATAAAATCAGCAAAGCTTACATATTGCGGAAAAAACAGCTTATTACCAATGGCCAGTGCAGGAAGTGACAGCGGTATGAGCAAACAAAGCATCATGCGTGCAGCATTGTGCCTGTGCAGCTTATTAAGCCAAAGTACCACACCAGTAAGTAATGAGATGAGGATAATTACCGGCCTGGTAAAGTTAATATACCACCCCAGCACCAGTATAAATGAGCCTACAATAATGACACCCACTAGCCCGCAAGCCAGTGCAAGCTGGTTGGTTAGGGTAATATTCCTGGCCTTCTGATATGAGTAATGACCCTGAACACCCAATCTGGTGAGTTGTTTTAACCAGTTGTTTGGTTTCGCTTTCAAAAACAGTTTAATAAACGGGAAGTATCAACCAGTCTTTCTGGCTATTAACTAGTTAGCAAGTAAACAAAGTTAACTTTTCATGGCAAAATGGCAATAGCCAAAGCAAAGTGGCAGGCAATTAAGCTATTTGCTTTTGATGGGCTAAAGGTAGCGTAAACATAAATTTAGTGCCGCTACCAAGCCCATTAGAGTAAAGCCATATCCTTCCGTTTTGCAGCTCAATGGTTCGTTTTACCAAAGCAAGGCCTATACCGGTACCAGGTATGCTCTGGTCAACCCGTTCAAATAAACCAAAAATACGGTCCTGATTTTCTGGGGCAATGCCCATACCGTTATCGCTAATAAAAAAGTATTCCTGGTTTTTGTCAAACCCAATGTCAATAGCAGGCTTAAGCTGGTCACCCATAAACTTAACTGCATTATCAAGCAGGTTTTGAAGTACCTGCTCCACCCTTTCTTTATCTACCAGCACTGCCGGGAATGAATCGGCTATATTCACGCTTACCCTGGCTTCATTTAACTGGCCTTCAACATTGTTTAGCGCATTATTTAAAATTGTTTGAAAGGGCACTTCAGTTGGTGGGTTCATTACCTTGCCCACGCGTGATAGTTGCAGCAGGTCATCTAACAGCACCCCCATTTTTTTGGTCGCATCTTTTATTCTGTGTACGTCATTCAACAGCCGTTCTGTATTACCAGCCTTAGCATCGTGTTCTATAAAGCCTAGAAAGCCCTGTATGGTAATTAAAGGTGCCTTTAAGTCGTGCGAAACGGTATAAGAAAACCGCTCCATCTCTTCATTTTTATTTTCTAACGCCTTAATGACGTGCTCCATTTGCTCGTTTTGTGCTTCAAGTATTTCTGTACGCTCTTTAACCCGGGTTTCTAGCTTTTCATTGTTCAAGTTCAGTTCATTTATCAACTGCGTATTGTTTTGCTGGTACTGCTCAATATTCTGCTTAAAAAAAATCAAGACCAATACCAGCACCACAAAACAGCCTACACTGCAAATTGATAATGAAGTGTAGTGGGCATCTATAAAGCCCATATCATGAAACCCCACGCCCAGCCATTGGTGAATTGGGTCAAATAACACAAGCATTAAAAAGTTAACAACCAGGCTAGGGTAAAGAGACGCTTTTTCATCGAGCGAAAAAATTGTAATGGGCACTACCCCACCAATGGCCATGAAAAATCGGTAGCCAGTGAAGTCAACCATGGTAACCAACTCAGGGTAGAAGATTTTATTGCCTAAAGCAATAGTCGGTAATGATAGGGGTATCAATAAGCTTAACAGAGTACGTGCCGCGGTATGCCTGTGGTGTTTGTTTAATACAATTACCAAAAGTGCCAACAATGAAACCAACAACACCAGCGGCCTGGCAAAATTGATGTACCAACCTAGCAGCAAAATAAACAGCAAAACGGTAGTTATACCCAGTATACTGCACACCAAAGCAACTTTATTGGTTAGTGCTATACTGCGGGCTTTTTGATAAGAATAATCGCTTTTAATACCAACTGTAGCCACAGATTGCCACAGTGACATGATTGCTGACTTCAAAACAGATCGAATTGTTATTTATTTACTAATATATAACAATCATGCTTCAAATATGATTTACTTCATTTGATGAATAGCATAAAATCTAGCCAGGTGTTATACTGTTAGTGAAAACAGGGGCTGATCGGGCTGCTTTTTCCACAGCCTCAGGTCAAAGGCCATACATACATTTCTTAAAAAGGGTTTTCCTTTTTCAGTAATTGAAATGATGCCTGCCTGGTTTTCAATGAGATGATCATTATAAAGTGGCTGCAATCGGTGCCCTATTTCATTAAAAATACGAGCACCCAAATCATTTTCAGAAAAGTTGGCCTTGTAGTGACAAATTAAATCTAAAATTAACCGCCTTACCTTTAGATCTTCTTCTGTGAGTATATGCCCTCTAAATACGGGCAGTGTGTTTGTGTTAACTTGCTTGTAATAGGCCTCAAGGGTTTTATGGTTTTG
>CAZXTW010000790.1:0-3456 GCA_964643525.1 uncultured Roseivirgaceae bacterium | reverse complement strand
GTTGCTGGCCTGGTTGGTTAGGGCAGCCACGCCAGCCTCAAACAGGGTAACGCTTACTTTACTGCCTTTGCCATTTGCCTGCCTTTGCAGCAAAGCCAGCAACAGGCCCTGCTTTAGCTGGTGGGCGGCCAGTACGTCCATCAGGGCAACGGGCATTTTCACAGGTGGCCCACCGGCCTCGCCATTCATATATACCCAGCCCGCCTCTGCCTGTATTAATGCGTCAAAGCCTGGCCGGGGGTCGTCTTCACCAAAGGCAGTAATGCTGGCATAAATCATGGCCGGGTTGCGTTGGGCCAGGGTGGCATAGTCCATACCCAGCTTTTGGGCCGAGCCGCTCTTGAAATTGGTCAGCAATACATCTGCCCGGTCAATGTAGTTCAAGGCTTGCTGCCGCTCAATGGGGTTGTTCAGGTCTAGCATTAGTGCCTGTTTGCCCCAGTTCACGCTGTGGTAATAGGCTGAGTAGGGGCTGTTGGGGTCTTCGCCTGTGCCCTTCCAGCCGCGCGTTACATCGCCACCTATTTGCCTGTTTTCTATTTTAATTACCTGTGCACCCAGCTCAGCAAAAAACATACCTACTGCGGGGCCAGCCAGCACGCTGGCCAGCTCAACCACTGTTAACCCTTTAAAAAGCTCTGCCTGATTCATTGTCCGTACATTTAGCTGTAGCAATAATAGCGCATTCATATGGTACAACATATAGCTGTGGCTATGCTGTAAAAACCCGGCCACCCAGGCCCATTGCTATTGAATTACGTATTACCTTGAGTGTATGGAAGCATTAGCTACTCAAATTTTAGAAACCTGGGGCATTAACCACCGCACCAATATGCTGTTAATGGACCAGCTTACTGACGAATGCCTGGGCTACACCACCTCTAAACGGGGGGGCGGCACCGTGGGCCACCAGTTAGCGCATATGTATAATGTGCGGTACTGGAAGTTAGAAGCCATTGACAAATCATTTATAGAGGGGCTGAAAACAGTTAAGGCCACCGACCCTAAAACTGTAGACTTACTTAAAGGCCTGCACGAAACTACAGCAAACCTGGTGGGGGCAATGCTGGCCGGTGGCATTGATAATGGCGGCCACCTTAAAAAAGGATGGAAGCGCGGCGTAGTGCCCCTGTTGGGGTCATTGATTAACCATGAGGCACACCACAGAGGCAATATACTGCTTACCCTGAAGCTAAGTGGTTTTAAGCTAACCGACCCTTTGAAGTACAGTATTTGGGAGTGGCGCAAAATTTAACCAGCACGGCTTGGCATTGAGTAATTCAACAACTTGAGGTAGCTGGTAAAACAGCCAAGCGGTAAATAGTAAGTGTAAGCCTGAAAATACTTGTAACTTTAGTGGGTAACAATGAGTTTAAGAGGCAGTAAATGCAGGCTATTTGTGCCGATTGTTGAAACAGTTATTACTGGCCAACGGTACTTATTAGATGCAGGCCAGTTGTAGTAGTACTGCTTTCTTGATTTATTTATTTAATTTTAGCCATAAGCTTTTCTTGGTGTAAAGCAATGAATGTACCAACAACGCTGGTGTAGCGGCCTTAGGCAAGTATGTGTACCAGAAGGCCGGTTAACCTGAATGCAAAGCATAAAGCCGACCTGTGTCATTGCTATTGAATAAGTGAACATTAGTGCTTAGCACAAATCAACAGATTTGTCTCTATAAAAGTGAATACAAAAATCGAGGAACCCGAACAGATGCGTCAGGTGAACGTTTTTACGGGCACGGGCATATATGAATACCACATTGGCAATGACGACTGGTATTGGTCTGATAAGTGTTATCAGATATTAGGTTATACCCCATCGTTAAATACCCCCTCTTTAGCCCTTATAGAAAAACGGGTGCACCCTGACGACCTGCCCGCCTTTCAGGAACAATGGAACCAAGCCCTTAAAGAGGCCAAAAGCATGTATACCGCCTTTAGGCTTATGTTACCTACCGGACAGGAGGTGCATATATACAGCCAGGTTTCTGCCCGTTGCAATCAACAGGGCGAGGTGTGCAGTATTATGGGTACCATTGAGATAAGCGCTGCCCGGCAAAAATCTACTGATGGGGGCGGCTTTAGCAGTGGCCAAAATGAAGGCAGCAGCAAAGGTGGCCATGACAATGGCCAGTTGCTTAAGCTGCAACGCCAAAACAAAAAGCTGAACAAGCTGAACGACCAACTGCGTGAAAGTGAAGAGCGCTGGAAGTATGCCCTTTGGGGCAACCAGGATGGTGTTTGGGATTATGATTTCAGGAACGGTCGTTTTTACCTCTCGTCTGGCATAAAAACCATGCTGGGCTACCAGAAAGACGAAGTGAGGTTCAGGCCCAGAAGCTTAATGCGCCTGATACACCCCGAAGATATTACCCGTGCCTATGGCGCCTTAAAAGCGCACCTGAGGGGTGAAACAGAGCAGTATACGGCAGAGTACCGCATACGCTGCAAAAACGGCACCTACATTTGGGTGCTTGATAAGGGCAAGGTAATTGAATGGAGTATGGACTGCCTGCCACAACGTATTATTGGTACTTTTACTGATATTTCAGAGCGTAAGCTGGCCATGAGCCTGCTACAGGAAACCAACAAAATGGCCAAGGTGGGCGGTTGGGAGGTAAACCTGCTTACCGACAAGGTAATGTGGACTGACGAAACCTATCAGATACATAACCTGAACCCCGGCACCAAGATATCAATGCCAAAGGCCATTGGGTATTACCACCCCGAATACATGCCTACCATTTCAAAGGCCATGCAGGAGCTGATTGAAGATGGCACTGACTTTGACCTTGAGCTGAAACTAATCAGCGCCACCGGCAGGCAGCTGTGGGTGCGTACCATGGGTAAAAGAGAATGTGTAGACCACGAACCCATCAGGATTTTTGGTACTATTATGGATATTACCGAAAAGAAAGAGGCAGAAGAATCGCTACGAGAAAGCGAAAAGAAGTTCAGGTTTCTGGCAGAGTCTATCCCCCATATCACCTGGTCGGCCTACCCCAATGGTGCACTAAACTATTGCAATAAAAACGCGCTGGAATATACCGGTGCCACCCATGATGATATTGAAGGGTGGAGTTTTGAACAATACATACACCCTGAAGATATGCCAAAGGCCGAACGGGGCATGCTGGAGAGCATTATTTCGGGCAAGAAGTTTAGTACTTATTACCGCCTGCTCAGGGCCAGTGACCAAACCTACCGGTGGTATATGCTGCACGCGGTACCTATGAAAGATGAAAACGGTGAGATTTTGCAGTGGTATGGGGTAGCCACTGATGTGCACGACCGCATGCAGGCTGAGCTAGAGTTTAAAGAAAGCCAGGCCAAGCTGTCGTCAACCATTAACAATGCAGATGACGTGACACTTTCGGTAGATACCGAATACCGGATTACGGCAATGAACGACAAGTGCCGGGAATATATGGAACGCAATTTAGGCCGCGTATTA
>CAZXTW010000789.1:0-3459 GCA_964643525.1 uncultured Roseivirgaceae bacterium | reverse complement strand
AACCATGCAATATGACCTGCAAAGCCTTGAAGAGGTAGTGGTGGTTGGGTATGGTACCGAGCGCAAGTCACACCTGACGGGGGCCATTTCAAAGGTAACCAATGAAAAGCTGGACCAGATACCCCTTTCAAGGGTTGACGATGCCCTGGCCGGGCAGGTATCTGGTGTGAATATACAAATGACCAACCCGGCAGCGGGCGAGGCGCCCACCATTAGGGTGCGGGGCAATGGCTCTATTACCTCATTCCCGAACCCCCTGCTGGTCATTGACGGTGTTGTGGTTGACAATGATTTTCTGGGCAGCATTGATATGAACGATGTGGCCTCGGTAGAAATCCTGAAAGATGCCGCCTCGGCCGCCATTTACGGCTCTCGCGGGGCCAATGGCGTGATACTGATTACTACCAAGCAGGGTACTGAAGGCCCCACCATATTTAGCTACAACAGCTATATCGGTTTTAAATCAGTGCCTTCAAACGATGTGCTCTCTTCTGTTGATGCCTGGTCTGACTTTGTAGTCAATAATAATGGCAGCCTGACTGAGCGCCTTGAATACATACAGCGCCTGGGTACTGAAACCAATTGGGAAGATGTGATTTTTGATGGTGGTACCATTCAAAACTACGCCCTATCTGCACGGGGCGGTAATAAACAAACCAAGTTCAGGGCATCGGGCAGCTACCTGAAAGATGAGGGCGTACTGCTTACTGATGAGTTTGAAAAGATTAACTTCAGGCTAAACCTTGATACCAAGGTAAACAACCGTGTATCGTATGGGTTAAGCATTAACCCTACCTACTCAAGGCAGCGCCGTTTTCCTATAGGCGTGCACGATGCCCTGCGCCAGTCGCCCTGGTTGCCCTTGTACATTGATGCAGATAATATTCAGTACATCAACAGGCTGAGAGAATCAGGCCGCTGGGCCGATGCCGCCATTGGTGATTATACCATGGAGCGCATGTTTGATGACTTTGATTTGATTGACGGCGTGCCGGTAGAATCTGGCGGGACTGACATCAGCACCACCTCTAACGCCAGCCCCCTGGCCAAAATCTTAGAGCGTGAGCGCCTCACCTTCCGCACCAAAATATACTCAAACGCCTACTTAAAAGTAAAGTTGGGCAAGGGCTTTAACCTCAGGTCTACCATTGGTGGTGACTTCAGGTATCGCCGCAACCGCAATTTTGTTGGGGTTGAGGCCGACAGGCGCGGGGCAGCGGCTTCATCTGCAGAAGACAGTAAGTCTATCCAGACCCACCTCGTAACCCAGCATATGCTGAACTTTAACCGCGATTTTGGCAAGCACGCCATTAAAGCAGTGGCCGGCTTTGCTTATGAGCGTTGGGATTTGAACAGCTCTGAAATTGATGCGGCTGGCTTTGATTTTGACTACATTACCACCATACCCTCTACCAATGTAACGGGTGCCCAAACCTTTGAAGATGAAGAAACGCTGGTGTCATACCTGGCCCGCGTGAACTATGCTTTTTCTGATAAGTACCTGCTTTCTGTTAGTGTAAGAACTGACGGCAGCTCAAAATTTGGCCCTGACAACAAGTATGGCTTTTTTCCTGCCTTTTCTGCTGGCTGGCGCCTGTCTGAAGAGCCCTTTCTGCAAAACAGTGAACTCATAAGCAACTTAAAAATCAGGTTTAGCTACGGGGTTACCGGTAACAACCAGGGCATTGGCCGCTATGCCCATATTGGCCTGGTAGAGCCTGTTGGGGCCATCATTAACGGAGGCATTAGCAACGGCTTTAACCAAACCACCCTGTCAAACTCTGAACTGAAGTGGGAGCGCTCTGTAGAGTACAACCCCGGTATTGACATTGGCCTGATGCAGGGCAGGGTAAACCTTTCGGTAGAGTATTACAACCGCACCAGTAAAGACCTGCTGCTTGAGCAGCCCATACCTTCAGTAACAGGCTTTTCAATAGCTACCGTAAACCTGGGTGAAGTTGAAAACCAGGGCGTAGAGTTTGAGGTATCATCTACCAACATCCGTTTGTCAAACTTCACCTGGATCTCATCTGCCAACCTGTCGCACAACAAAAATACCCTGGTTGATTTTGCAGGCGCTGATGGGCTGATTTCTATTGTTGATGACAAGCGCCCGGCCGAGTGGATTGCCAAAGAGGGCGAGCCTATTGCCTCTTTTTACGGCTACGTAGTGCAGGAAGAAATTGGCCTGAACTACATCAAAAACCCGTATTACCCTATTAATGCTGAGTCGCAGGATATATATGTGAAAGACCTGAATGGTGATGGCCTGATTGACCCTGACGACAGAACCATACTGGGCTCTCCGTTTCCTAAGTTAATCTGGTCGGTTACCAACTCATTCACCTACAAAAACTTTGACCTGAGCTTTATGTTTCAGGGCTCGCATGGTGCCAAGGTGCGTAATATGGACCCCCAGTACATCAACAACCAGTTTTCTGGCAACCAGGATTATATAACTGATGTTGATGACCCCAACTTTTTCCCTGATGCCGATAAGGTTACCGAGCGCATATTTACCAATGATATTGTGATGGATGCCTCTTACATAGCCCTGCGCAACTTTAACATAGGGTATAACCTGCCCACAAAATCGGCCGGTAGCTTCAGGCTGCGTACGGCACGCATTTACGTGGCAGCACAAAACCTGCTGTACATTATGGGCAGTGACTACCGGGGGTATAACCCTGAAGGCATTAACCAGGGGCTTGACAGCCCGTTAACCTACGGTTACCAAAGGGGGGCAGCACCTATTTTCCGCACCTGGTCAGTAGGCATGAACCTTGAATTTTAACGACCCAATGACAGTACCCATGAAAAAGCTATATACCTTATTTGTATTGGCCGCCTGCCTTTGGTTAACCACTGGCTGTGACGACCAGCTAGACCTCCAGCCCATATCGGCCATTGGCAACAACGGCTTTTACAGCAACCCAGAAGAGGTAGAAGCCGCCGTGTTTGCCATGTACGATGGCCTGCAGGAAAGCATACAGCGTGAGTTTGCGCTCACTGAAATGCGCAGCGACAATACCAAAACCAAAACCAGTGAAGGGGAGTGGGCCCAGTTTGAAACCATGAACGTATCGCCCAATAACGGTACCGTTGCGGCCTACTGGGCTGGTATGTATAATGTAATATTCAGGGCCAACGTAGTGCTGCAAAACCTGGATGTGGTGACAGATGATGCCATGCGTGCCCAGTTTGAAGGCGAGGCCCTGTTTGTACGGGCCCTGGCGCACTTTAACCTGGCACGTGCCTATGGTGATGTGCCCCTGGTATTGCAGGTAATTTTACCCTCTGACAATACGGCCTTTGGCCGTGTGGCCACCAGTGAGGTACTGGCCCAGGTAGCCACTGACCTGACGGCCGCCGCCGCCGCTTTGCCGGGGCGCAGTGAAATTGCAGAGGGCCGTGCCACCAGCGGGGCCGCCAACGCCCTGCTGGCCAAGGTACTGCTTA
>CAZXTW010000788.1:0-3460 GCA_964643525.1 uncultured Roseivirgaceae bacterium | reverse complement strand
AATTATTTCTTCAGTGGGCTTATTGTCTTTCAGCATGGCCCTGGCAAACTCTATCGTACGCTGTTCAATGCCTTGTGAAAGGCCTTGTTCTATTCCTTGTGAAAGGCCTTGTTCTATTCCTTGTGAAAGGCCTTTTTCAATACCTTGTGAAAGACCTTGTTCTATTCCCTTTTCACGCCCCTGTTCATGAATGGTACGCTTCAGGTTGTTGTAGTCTCGCTCATGCTTCCGGCTCATCTGATAAGCCCACTGCTCTTCGGCACTCATTTTTGCTATTTCTGCCATGGCTAGTACTTCTTTAAAAATCCCTACTTGAAGTGCGGCAGGCCGCGTTTTTAATTTGTCAAGGTTTATGATGATGTACAACCAACGGTCAAGGTCAGTAGTTAACTCATTAATACCTTTATCAAATTTAGGGAATTCTACATAATAAAAGTTCAGTTTGTCAGTAAACTCTTTACACGTAACAGCATCAGCCAGGGTTATGGTACGCTGTAATGTGTGATCAGACTGCTTTAACAAAACAAAGTTAAGCAGGCTTACCGTATTGACTGGTTTAATGGCATATTCCCAGCCACCACCTTTTTCTCCTTGTGCAGCCATAGTTACCGATGCGTAGTATACTGTACGTTCAATAAAATTCTTCTGGTAATCTTTCTGCATCTCTATGATGTAGTGCTCGCCTGTTGCTGTAGCGCAATGAATGTCAAAAACTACAGCACGGCTTTCTTTAGCTTCACCTACCTGTTCAGTATTAGCGTAAAGCAGGTTTATAATTGGTGTGGCTGGTTGAATGATGGTATTCAAAAAATGAATCAAAAAGCGCTTGGCTACCTCACGGCCAAAGATGCGCTTAAACCCAAAATCTGTTTTCAGGTCAATGTAAAGGTCACTCATTGTAAAGGCTGTGTTACGTATTGACCCAAATATACATGACTCTTTTTGGTAAACAGCATTTATTTTTGAATAAGCTGTTTTTATAGTCAAGGCCTGTTAATATCAGTGCTATCGGCTTGCCAGTCAAAGTATTCTTCTTCAAGGCCAAGGTCATCTTCCTGCTGTTTGCCTTTGTTGCGGAATATTTCTTTCAGTTCCTGCACTTCTTTCTTAATGTCACTTTTGGCCTTCTGCACAGTGGCCTGCTTATCATAGCTTACCTTGTAATTGCTGGTGGTGCCGGTAATGGCAAGAAACAGATTGGCCTGGCCGGTAGGTGTTTCTTTAATGGCGCCAAAAGCCTCGTCTTTATCCACTCTGGTTTTGTTACGCAAGGGCACACGCAGGCGGTAATCAATGTGCTGGTCAAAGGTATGGGTACCTGCTACAGTAATGGTATTGAGGTTGGTACTTACCTCCATGGCAGGCAGTTGCAGGGTGCTGTTTTCAATGCTGAGGGTATTTTCAAGGTCAGAAAAGCGCAACTGCCGCAGGGCATCGGCACTAACCCACCTGTTAAGGGCCTGCATGGGTTCAAAGTTATTGAGCTGCCCATTGCTAATCCGAAAGTTAACTGTGCCCACAAAACGGTCGGGGTTAAACACCAGTTGCTCATTAAACACCAAAGCCAGGCTGGCTGTGGCATGTACCTGCCCTTTGAGGTGGTGGGTTTGCAAAAAGCTTTGGTTAAAGTCATTAAATACATAAAACACACTATCGGCCTCAATGCCTGCAATGGTGGCAGCAGCGGTAGCTTCCATAGCCTGGGGGTTTTGGGCATCAATAACAGCCTCTGTCAGGGCCAGGTGCCCACCTGCCACCTGCAGGCGGGTATTCGTCAGGCGGGCCTGCTGGTTGCTTACTGCCAGGTTACCCACCACCTGGCGGCCCCTGAACCGGCCCAGGTCGGCCCGGCCAATAGTGCTGCTCAGGTTTAATTGCAGCCCCTTGGGTATGCCAAACAGGTAGGCCTGCGGCGCATTGCCCTGGATATCAGCAGCCACAGGCAGGGTGTTGCCCGCAGCCAGCAGCTCGCTCAGGTTAAGGTAATTGCTTTCAAGGTTGGCTTCAACCAGCAGGCCTGTTGGCTGGCCAAACAGCCAGGGCACTATATTAATAAAGCGCCCCCGCAAGGCCCAGTCGCTTGAGCCTGCCCTACCGCTAAACTGGCTAATAACCAAATCATTGTTATTGAACAAAAACAGGCCATTGAGCTGCTGCAGGGCGATGGGCCTGCCACTGAAGCCCACACTCAGGTTGTGCATGGCCAACTGCCCTGATGAGGCCAGTGCCACAGCTGGCTGCCCTTTGGCGTTGCGCAGGGTACCCTCTAGGTTTACATCAATGGCCAGCTGGCCGGCGGCACTATCTATACCTGCCACAGGGTATAATGACAACAGGGCGTTAACCGACTGCTCTGTAGTGAGGCTGGCTTTAAGGCGGTACCGTTTAAAGTCAGTAATAGCCAGGGCGCCACTAAATGGCTGCCCCTCTAACTGGCCAGCCACATCTTTTAAGGCTAGCGTGCTGGTGGCTATGCTTTGCCTCTTGCCATTGGTAAAGGTGCCCGTCAGGGTAACGCCAGTTACCGCTTTGTTATAATCAGGGTGGTAGAAAGAAGCCTCTTTACAGCCAAAGTTAACAACTATGGCTGGCGATTGCTTTTTGTTCACTACCCCGTTTAACTGGGCATTGAAGTACACCTGCCCTTTGCTTTGGTAAGCCTCAAGCGGCTGGGCATAGCGTTGGGGCAACAGGGCCATCAGGTTTTGTATGGTGGTTTGGCTGCCTTTTAGTTGCAGGTTAAGCGCCACTTGGGGGTTGGTGGTGATTGACCCCGCCAGGCTAAAGGCTGCCTGGCCCAACTGCAATTCTGAGGGTACAATAGTAAGCTGCCCGTCGTGTAGCCCATATTGCAGGGCCGTGTTTAACTGAAGTGTCTTTTTACTAAAAAAACGGTCTTGGGCTATGGCCAGGTGCTGGGTGCGCAGGCTACCGCTTGTTTCAACCAGCAGGGTGCTGTCTTGCGCAGTAAGCCGGGCCGTTACGTTTTGTAGCTGGCATTGCAGGCTATAATCTTTCAGGGCATCAGTATAGGTAAAGGCTACATTGCGCAGGCTAACTTGCTCAATATTAAAGGTAAGCCTGCCGTTTTGGGCCTGGGTGCTGTCAGCTTTAATGGCTGCATAGTTTACCTGGCCCTGCTCGTTCCTGACCATGCGCAGGGTGGCATTGGTAAGTGCCAGGCTGTTTACCTGGTAGCGGCCCCGCACCAGTGCGGCTAAATCAAAACTGCACCTGATGGTTTGGGCAGCCAGCAGGGTATCTGGCTGCTGGGTATAACTACTGTGCACCAGCACCCCGTCAAACACAACTGATACTTGCGGAAAAGCCTCAAAGACTGACACCCTGATGTTTTTCACATCAACCGGGGTTTGCAGGTACTTGTTTACTTCGCGTACCAGCAGCTGTATCATTTGGTCATGATAGGCATAAACTACTACTATGCCTGTGGTGAGCAGGG
>CAZXTW010000787.1:0-3461 GCA_964643525.1 uncultured Roseivirgaceae bacterium | reverse complement strand
TCTGTTCCGAACAGCGGGGGAGGCAAACAGCTGAACAGCCACCCCACAGCCTTATTCATTGGCGCAGCCGAGGTGATTCATTGTCAATTAAACAAACCCCCCATTTTCCCGCACATACTTTTTCTGCTCCTCCGTTAATAGCGCCTCCCGAAAATCTACGCCTTCTACAATGGCCCCTTCTAAAAAGGCACCCCTAAAGTCTGTTTTTTTTAAATAAGCACCAGACAGGTTGGCACGATACAAGTGGGCCCGATACAAGATGGCCCCATTCAAGCGGGCCCCTACAAAGCTGGCCAGATCCAAGCGGGCCCCATCCAAGCTGGCCTCTACCAAGCGGGCCTCTACCAAGCTGGCCCCTACCAAGCTGGCCCCATCCAAGCGGGACCCATCCAAGCGGGACCCATCCAAGCTGGCCCGATACAAGCTGGCCCCATCCAAGCGGGCCCCATCCAAGCGGGCCCCATCCAAGCGGGCCCCATCCAAGCGGGCATGTTGTAAATTACAATGCATCAACGCCCCCCCGCCCCATTGCGCACCGGGGAATTGGCCTTCTGCCAGGTTGGTATGGTGCAGTTTAATGGACCGGAAGTGGGTGCCCTGGCGCAGGTAATTGTACAACTGCGCTTGCGCAGGGCTGGTTAATTTGATTTTTTCCTGCTCTTGCTCCCCTTCTGCTGGTTCATCATAAATGGCCACCATCAGTATTTGCCACCAGGCATAAAAGGCATTGCGGCTTTGGGTGGCTGGTGGGGCATCAATCTGGTTATCTACCGTATGCAAAAAGTCACGCATTAATAAATGGGGCAAAAAGTGCTGCATGCGTTGGGCCACTTCAGCCACCTTTTCGGGATCTCCTCTTTTATGGTTGGTAATGATTTGCTCGGTATATTCCATAACTTCCACAGAAAGCATTTTGTGGGCTGCCAACTGCTGCCAGAAGGCCAGCACGGCATTGCCTTCTGTATTCACATAATCGCCCTCAGTGTCTTTTCTTAACAGGTACTCAGCCAGCCGGTGCCAGTAGTATTCGGCACACATATATTCCTGAAATGATTTATGCAAAAACTCCAGGGCATAGTTGCTGTCGTGTATCGTTTTGTCTTCAGTGTCTGCCTCATGGGGTACATCACGCAAATACAGGCTCATCATGATTACGCGCAGGTCTTCCAGGGGTTCAGTGTTCTTTCCGAACTTAGTAAAATACCTTTTTAGCGCTTCTGTACTGGCCTGACGGAGTTGCCGTTTGTTGATAAACAAATCTGGGCCTATAAATATCAAGTAGGCAATTTCCCGAACAACAGATCGCATATACTTTGCCAGCCGCTCTTTGTTTTTGAGTCCCAGCGATTCCATCAGGTCTTTATGTATTTGCAACATCACGCCATCATCATACCTGCGAGAAAGTAGCGTGGTAAATAAATTATTGTACAAAGTAGCCCGGTTACTGCCTTTTTCAATTTTTTCCTCTAAACGAGTAAGCATATGCAACAAAATGGGCTGGCTGGCCAGCTCTCTGATGTGTTCATAGCTACCCTCCTCATTGTACTGCTGTAAGTCTTCGGCTGTTAAAACCGGTAGCCGCCCATACGGGGCAATGGCTTGGGTATATTTTTGTAGCCATTGCTGCTGTTGCGCCAGGGCCAGCTCTGCCAGCTGCACGGTTAGCACATGGCTTTCATATTCAAGGTCATCGGCCATTAAGCGGCCATGGCGGGAGGTAATGAGGCAATAAGCATCATGGTCTTTTAGTCCATGTTGCAGGTTTTGAATAAAATACTTGATGGCCTTCTTGTCTATATCTTCCTGCATAGAAAGTTCATCCAACCCATCTAATACCCATAAAGCATTGTTCAGGTCATCTGGCTCTAGCGCTAAAGTGGCATCGGCCTTGTTGTTGGCCTGGCGGTTCAGTTCTGCCAGTAATGCCTCGGCAGGTTGTTCTAACAGTAGTTTCGCATTGGGCGGGCTAAAGTCACGCAGGCGTACAAAAAACAGGCGTTGTTCAATAAACTGGTGCCCTGGTGCATCAGCTGCCAAATAATCATATAACAGGCGCTTGCAAAACGAGCTTTTGCCCTGGCCCGGCTGGCCCAGGATTAACAGTAAGCGGGGTGTACTGTTTTTCAGTTGTAGGGTGCAATTTTCATGCAGCACCTCATGAACCATGGCATGTAAAGAGCTGGTAAATGGGTGGTAAGGCTCGTTCCATTCCATCTCTTTGCCTTCAGCGTCATTTTCTACCAGGCAATTGTGAAACACCTCAAACTGTGGCTCAATGTATATTTTTTGCAGGGAGAGGCCGGGTTCGCTCATGAGGCCTTCTTCAATGTACATATGGGCCAGGGCATATTCATATTTGGTGCGGGCCAGGTTTTTGCGGGCATATTGGTGGCCGGCCTTGGTTACTTCCTCACGAAAGGCCACGTACCGGTCTTTCTCAAACAAATCATAAAATACAATGGGCAGCAGGCGGTTGATGCGGCCTTTCAGCAGGGCGCGGGTATCGGGGTTGGTGATTTTATGCTGCTCAGCTAAAAAAGTATTAAAATACCAACCGGCCGCGTGTTGGATTAAAGCGTTGGTATGCAGGGCTTTTTCGTCAAATGCATCTACATCAAACTCTTTGTTATCTGCTACTTTGGTTTTGAAGGCCTTTTCCATGGCGTCTGTCAGGTGTTTGGCCAGGTAGGCAAAGGGCTCATCAGCATCAACCGTCAGCTGGGCCAGCTCGGGGTGGTCGGCATGCAGGCCAAAGGCAGTGGTAAAGCATACATGGTAGGTTTCGGCCATGCACTGGTGGTAGGCAGTGGTGGGGTTTTTAAGTTCATGCCTCAAGTCAATGAGTTTGAAAATGGTTCTCAGCATGGGCAGGCCAGCCTGCTTGTCTACCAAAAGGGCGAATGCTTCGCCCACTTTGCGGGCTTTTTTTTGATTATCCATGGGTGGTTAGGGTCTTTGAATAGCACCAGATAACCAAACAAATACCTATTATTCTGTAGAAACATCCCCTTCTGTCCTGCATGCCGGCCCTTTGCTAAAACCATTCACAGAATGGTTTTTACGCTTCAGTCCCCCCTACAAAAGGGGAGTATTGATGTCTAATTTCATTCAGATGGCCTTTGTATGATCTTTGCTATTTATTCCAGCTGTTATAGCAGTGATAAGATAATAGATTTGTATGAGGTTTGCACAGGTTAAGTGCTTTGGTATTGCTGTTTAGTCTGGTTTTGTTTGTGCGTGGCGCTGTATTATTGGCTGTTCAACAGGATAATGATGTAGCCAAAGTTGCACCATTGCCGTTGGTGCAGCAGGTTGAACGGCATTGGTGTTACTGCACAATTGCCGTTGGTGCAGTGGGATGAACGGCGTTGGTGTTACTGTACCATTGCCATTGGTGCAGCAGGGTATACCAGGCTGTAACGCCTGGGGCAGTCTGCTATAGTGAACAAATTCCTTACGCC
>CAZXTW010000786.1:0-3463 GCA_964643525.1 uncultured Roseivirgaceae bacterium | reverse complement strand
GAGTCCTGTGCATCAAAGTGGGCAAAGCACCCTTCTCCAACCCCCTGCCACCCCAACACCCCTGCTGCCCAAAGCTGCGGTAGTGGCCAAGGCACCCACACGTGCTTATGCTGCCCCGGCCAAACGCAAGTTCAAAAGCCTGGAGGCACTGCCCATGCCCGCAGCAGCCAATGAGGCCGACCTGCTGGCCCCTGAAGATTTTGCCCCGCCAGCCGATGATGTGCTGGATCGCTACCGGCAACGGGCAGTAGACTTACGCCAGTTTGTAGAAGACCAGGGCCGCTTTGTTGATGTGCTTGATAACCTCACCCTGGTAGACCTACCCATTGGCATTAAAAAAACACTGGGCGGTGTTGACTATACCATTACGTTAGACAGCATTGTGATGACGCCCACCAAAGCCTACCTGGTGGCGTATATGGCATTTGATATACCCAGCAGCGGCCGCACCATTACTTTTAGAGGTACTAATATTGATGTAACCTACAATGGTGGTTTTACCGGTAATGCCCGCCTTGAGCTGATTGGTGACCAGGCCAGCAACCTGTTTAGCGATAAAACCCTGCTGAACCTGAAAGGCGATGGCAGCACTTTTGTTGAGTTTGACTGTAACGGCTTTAAGCTGATGGGCATTGGGGCAGAGGTGATTTTTAGCCGTGACTTAATTGTGCCAGAAAATGCAGATGGCACCCGCAAAAGCACCGGCCGGGTAAAAGCCAGCTTCAGCACTACCCTAAGTAATTTTAATGACCTCTTGATTGACATTAACCTGCCGGCCTTTCAGCTTAACCAGGTTAGTGGTTTAGGCTTTACCGTGAGCCAGGCCACGCTCGATTTTTCTGACTACCGCAACTCTGATAACGTAAAGTTTCCGCAGGGCTATACCAGCAGCAATATGTTGCCTGGCGCGCCAGAACTGTGGCGAGGGGTGTACATTAAAGAGTTGGCCATTGGCCTGCCCCCGCAATTCAAGACAAAAAGCAGCTCTGTAAGGCGGTCGCTCAAGGGCTATGACATGCTCATAGATAATAATGGCTTTACCGGCACGGCTGTGGTGACCAATCTGATCCCTCTGAACGATGGTGATATGAACGGCTGGCAGTTTTCCGTCGATTCACTATTTATTACCGTTGAAGCCAACCAGGTACAAAGTGGTGGCTTTGGCGGGGCCATTGTGGTACCCGTAAGCAAGCAACAGGCAAAAAGTACTTTTGACTATACAGCCATTATTAGCAATGATAATGAGTATACTTTTAATGTGAGTACCCCCGATAACCTGGAGTTTTCATTTCTGAAAACCACCGAGGTGGTGCTGTTTCCCAACTCTTACCTTGAGGTTAAACTCAAAGATGGCAACTTCAGGCCTAAGGCCAACCTGCATGGGTATATGAGTATTGGGGCCTCGCTTAGTGACAATGGTGGTGCTGATGCCAAAGGGGTTTCATTGGCTAATATTGATTTTGAGGCCCTGGAGTTGCAAACGGTGCGACCATATCTTAAGGTGGGCCGTGTTGACTTTGGCTCACAGGGGCTACAGCAAAAAATGGCCAACTTCCCCATTCAAATTACCAAAATAGGTGTTAAAACCACCCCGCAAGATGAAGTAGAACTCAATGTAGACCTTGCCTTGAACCTGACCGCTGCATTTAGTGGTGAAACAGGGGTAACCATTGTGGGTGAGCTGGAACAGAAAAAGTGGAAGTACAAGAAGATAAGAGTTAACAGAATTGCCATTGATATTGACAATGCCCCTGCATTTACCTTTAAGGGTAGCCTTACTTTTTACCGTGACGACCCGGTGTATGGCGAGGGCTTTAATGGCAATGTTGATGCCACCTTTGCCCCCGGCTTTGGCGTACAAGCTACGGCCATATTTGGTAATGTTGAAGGCCGCCGGTATTGGTATGCTGATGTGCTTACGTCGTTCCCTACGGCCATACCCGTATTTCCGGGCTTTGGCATTAGTGGGGTAGGGGGCGGTGCCTACTACGGTATGGTTATGGCCAACCAGGATAACCCCGGCAGCGACCTGGGCCAAACAGCTTCGGGTACGGTTTATGTGCCTAAAGATGATGCCGGCCTGGGCCTTAAGTTTACGCTAGAGGTGAGCACCATGCCTACCGCAGCTGCCTTTAATGGTGACGTTACCCTTGAAATGGCCTTTTACCAGGGGGGCGGCCTGCGCTACATCTCCTTGAAAGGTAACGGCTACATAGCCACGCCGCCGGCCACGGGTACCCTGGCCGCCCTACAGGCAAAGGCAGAAAAGATGGCTAAAGTGGTGGCCGAACTGGAAGCCAAGGCAGGCAACGCGGCAGGCGCATTGCTGGCTGAAAACCCTGATGATGTGCAAAGCACCAAAGAAATTTTTGGTGACATAGGCAACGCTGCCGGCAAAAAGGGGCAAATATCAGCCCACGTATTCATTAGCTACGACTTTAGCAACAATACCCTGCATGGCAATTTTGAAATGTATGTGAATGTTGCCGGGGGCATTATCAAAGGGACTGGAAGTGGGGGCCGGGCAGGCTGGTGTGTGTTCCATTTTGCCCCTGGCGAGTGGTACATATATATAGGCACACCAGACGACCGCATAGGCCTGAGTATGGGTATAGGGCCCATCAGGGCTACTTCAGGCAGTTACCTTATGGTGGGTACCCAAATACCGGGCAGCCCGCCGCCACCACCAGAGGTATCATCTATACTCGGTGGGGCCGATCTGGATTATATGAAAGACCTGAATGAAATAGGCAAAGGGGCCGGCTTTGCCTTTGGGTCACGCTTTAGTGTTGATACTGGTGATTTGACCTTTCTGATTTTCTATGCCCGCTTTCAGGCCGGTGCCGGTTTTGACATCATGATTAAAAACTATGGCAGCGCCAAATGCCAGGGCAGTAATTCCCCATTAGGCATAAACGGCTGGTATGCCAACGGGCAGGCCTATGCCTACTTTGATGGTAAAATAGGCATCAGAATCAAAATATTTGGCAAACGTAAAAAAATCAACATACTCAGCATTGGGGCGGCTGCCGTGTTGCAGGCCAAACTACCTAACCCTTTCTGGATGCGTGGCACCGTTGGGGGCTACTTTAGTGTGCTGGGTGGCCTGGTTAAAGGCAATTGTAGGTTTGAGGTTACCCTGGGCAAAGAATGTAATATTGTAGGTGGCTCTGTGGTGGAAGGCATTGCTGTGATTGGTGATGTATCGCCCGCCAGTGGCCTGCGTGATATTGATGTGTTTACCACACCTCAGGCTGTATTTAACATGGCCATTGGCCATGAGTTTGAAATGGTAGATACTGACGGCAAGCTGAAGCGCTTCCGGATTAAGCTTGACGAGTTTTCTGTCAAAGACAACGGCACACAAATACAGGGCTCTGATATCTGGAACGACGATAAAACAGTGGTTGTTTTTGAAAGCTTTGAGATACTGCCCCCCCAGAAAGAACTGACTGTTAAAGTA
>CAZXTW010000785.1:0-3464 GCA_964643525.1 uncultured Roseivirgaceae bacterium | reverse complement strand
GGGCCTGTCATTGAAGCGGCTGCAATTGTCATGGCAGTTTGAGGCCAGTAAGGGGGGTAAGGTTTGGAATGGCACCCGCGCTTTGATGGATTATTACGGCACCTCTGAAGGCAGCCTGGCCTACCGCAATGTGCCAACCAATAGCCTGTTGCAGTATGGGCCCGGAGGCATTGCCGAAGCCTATGTTGAAGATGCCTCGTGGTTGCGTTTGCGCCAGGTAAGCCTGCAATACACATTTGAAGCCAACTGGCTTAAAAAACTAAAAGTAAACCAGGTAACAGCACAAATATCGGCCCGTAATTTGTGGTTACTTACCAATTACAAGGGTAACGACCCTGAAATGCTCATGACCGGCAACCCCTACGGTGCTGGTTTAGACTACCTGAGCATGCCCGGTGTGCGCAGTTATGGGGCGGCCCTTAAACTATCGTTTTGATTTTAACCCTTAGATCATAGTGAATATACCATACGTTGGTCACCCCGCAACCATTGGTTGCGGGGTGATTTTGCATTGGCTTAGTGGGTGAGCTTATGTATGAGCACCACAAACTGCCCGTTATTGTCTGATGAAGCATAAACGGGCATTACCCACACTTCTGTAGGCAGGGTATTGCCGGTATTTTGGGGTTGCGCATAGCGCCAGCTTCTTGACTTTCCATCGGTCAGCGAGGCAGCAATCAGTTCACGGGCCTGGTGCAGCTCTTCGTGGTCATAACCTTGCAACAGGCTGCTGCCCAGGTACTCGCGGCGGCTTTTACCCGTCACGTCTTCATAGCCCATATCTGCAAACAATACCGGGTAGCCTGTTTTTGTTGCATCACAAACGGCCATACCTACACCTGGCTGTTGCAGTAGGCTGGGGTTTCTTTCTATAGTGGCTGTATTCATAACACTAATCGTTAACTCTTCACTTTCAAAACAGTTTAGCAGCAGTACTTTGGGCGCTTTACAATTACTTTACATCAAAGGCTTCAATCCGGAATAGGCGTATTGGTGCATACTCCAGGTTAAAATAGCTAAGGTTAGGTTGTTCAGGTTATGCTTTGGTAATGCAAAGATCGCAGCACTGCCCCTCAATTGCCAACAGGGCGCTAGCTTGTACCCTGCTACCAGCTGGCGCCGGTGGTAAGGTATGTTGACAATTGCTACCAATTTCTGGGCTGTGCAGGTAATATAGATGTATTCTATGCCACTGCCTTACAGCTGCTTTATGTGGTATTGCTTACACTTGTATTTACCTAAGTGCAACAAAATAACAGAAACAGATGGCCGCTAATTCGTTGGCTTTTTACACAATACATAAAACATGATGAGGCCTTGCTTGTGCTTTTTCTAAATAGTTTATGGTTTGTTGCTGTTTAGTTGGCCATCAATAATGGTTACAAAGGTTAAAAACTGGCAATAAGCGCACAAACACTGGCACTACCTTATTGTATGGTTTATTTTTAGCTTACCGTGAATCTGTACGATGTATAAAAAAGGCCAAAACTGCACCCGATTACTATACCTGATGGCCCTTTGCTGTCTGGGTTGGCCTGCTTTACTGGCCCAAAAAGTGCCAATACAATGGGGGCAGGTGCCTGCTGAACAATGGGCTATAACCCATTGCCCGTTTGATAGCAGCGCACTTGCCGTGATACTTGCAGACTTTGGAGTGGTAGAGGTAGTGGCTAAAAGTGAACGGGTGGTATACAAACGCCACATCAGGCTTAAAATATTGAGCAAAAAGGCCTTGGGGCTGGCAACACGCACTATACCTTATTACAGTGGGCAAGGCATTGAACGTATTATTTCTATTAAGGCGCAAACCCTTAACCAAGGTACCAGCGGTAAAACAGAAGTAAAAAAGGTGAAGCCAGCAGAGGTATTTGACGTTAAGCTTTCACAGCAAACGGCCGAACGTAGGTTCACCTGCCCGGCGGTGCAGGTGGGCTCTATTATAGAGTACAGGTTTGTGATGGAGCTAAAAAACCTGTTGTTTCTAAAAACCTGGGACTTTCAAGGGCCGTTGCCGGTGCTATACTCAGAGCTGCGCCTGGTAGTGCCTTCAGGCATGGAGTATATGGCCATAGCCCAGGGCAATCGCCTGGCCGAGCAGTATACCGCAGCCGAACGGAAAGAATGGGTGCTGACTAATTTGCCAGCCTTAAAGGCTGAGCCTTGGGCACCACCCTGGCAAAACCATAGCGAGCGGCTGCGGTTTCAGTTAAAGTCTTACCCGCAGTCTGCCTTTTCATTGAGCAAACAACCGGTACCCCAACGCCTAATGCCCTCGTGGCATGCGCTGGCCAATGCGTTAGTTAATAACTACAACTACCAACGCTACCTTAACAACAGCAGGCTGGCTGCCAACCTGCTGCTGCGCATGCCTGAACGTTTGCAGGGGCGTGAAAGGCTTACGTGGGTATACCAGGCGGTGCAGGCTAATTTTGACTGGAACCAGGCCTACAGCCTGTTTACTGAGCAGCCCCTGCAACAGCTGCTGGCCACCCGCCAGGGCAACGGTACTGAGTTAAACCTGTTGTTGTGCCTGTTGTTACACAAAGCAGGCTTTAAAGCGCTGCCAGCCATTGCCAGTACAAGGCAAAACGGGCATGTGGTTAGTCAGTACCCTTTGCTAAATCAGTTCAACCACCTGGTGGCCTACGTTTTATATAATGAGCAAGAGCTGCTGTTAGACGCCACCCCCCCCTACCTGACCATTAACCAGCCCAGCCCAACCATACTTGGTGATAGTGTGCTGGTGTTACAAGGCGATAGCACCGGCTGGGTGCCCACCACCCAACCGCCGCCCACTTGTATTGATTGGCATGCCCAGATAATACTGGGTAAGAATGGTACTGCACAATACAATATAACTTTGCAGGCAAATGGCTACCTGGCTACAGAACTGTACCAGTTGCTGGGCCAGAAGCGCGTGGTGGGGCATCCTGTAGTAGCCCCTGCCCTTATGGCTGATGCTGACGCCCGGCTTACTTTTGAGGTGCTGCGCAAAAACGGGCTGGTGGTTATGGCAAACATTAGTTTAAAAAATGAACAAAGCCAGCCTCATGGCAGGCCTGCCTTATTGTTGCAACCCTGGCTGCCACTAACAGGTTACCTGCCCAACCCATTCATTAGCCCCTACCGCAAGCTGCCTGTGCAATGGCCATACCCTGTAAACTATACGTACCATTTAACGGTTGAGCCACCACCTGGGTACGTGCCTGCAACTCTGGCCGACAGCATACACATAGCTTTGCCTCACAAATACGGCGGTTACCAATACAATGCCCGGTGGAACGGCCAGCAGTTGGTGTTAACCATACACTACCAGCTAAACGGGTTGGGCATGGCCAGCAAATATTACCCGCAATGGCGCGCCTTTTATGAAACCTTATGTACCCGTTTTGCTGAAACTGTGGCGTTTAAACTGCAAAAACAGCCAACAGCAAGCCAACCTGAGAAATAGATTATACTGGGGT
>CAZXTW010000784.1:0-3466 GCA_964643525.1 uncultured Roseivirgaceae bacterium | reverse complement strand
CATAGCACACATCACTCGGCTCAACAGCCATACACGCCAGCAAATCACAGCCACCGCCAGTGACCCCTACTACATGATACCCACTTCAATAAACCTTAAAAATAACCGTCTACCTTGAGCCTGCCTGCCTGTCCCGCTATTCGGGAAAAGGTCTGTAGACCATAGCATGCATCACCTGGCGCAACAGCTCAATGGCTTCTGCTTAAAGTGCAGCCCCGGTACAGGGCGGGCAGTTGAACGGTTTAATGTATTGAGTGCTATTTTGTAGTTAGCTCATTGGCAATCATCTCTGCCTGTTTCAGAACGGTTTCTGTGGCCAGCTTTTGCATATCTGGCGGGTAGCCATATTGCCGCAACGTTCTTTTGATAATCACCTTCAGTTTTGCCCGCACACTTTCTTTGATGGTCCAGTCAATAGATGCATTTTGCTTTACCCTTTCGGTAAGAATGACGGCCAGCTCCCTGAGCTTGTCTTTTTCCATCAACTCCTTTGCGCTGTCATTGTCTGCTACTGCGGTATAGAACGCATACTCAAAATCAGTGAGCCCCAGCTGTTGCGCCTCACTATCCATATTCACAATGTCCTTACTCAACTTTATGAGTTCGTCCATCACCTCTGCGGCAGTGAGTATTTTGTTCTGGTACTTTTTGATTGAGGTTTCAAGCATCTCTAACAGTGATTTGCTCTTCACCAGGTTCTTCTTAGAGCGGCTTTTGATCTCATCGTTCAGTAGTTTTTTGAGCACCTCTAAGGCCACATTCTTGTGCTCCAGCCCTTTAAGCTCTAATAAGAAATCTTCAGAAAGAATGGAGATGTCGGGCTTCTTAATGCCTGCAGCATCAAATACATCAATTACCTGTTCAGAAACCAGGGCTTTATCTACCACCTGGCGTATTGTGGTTTCTATTTCTTCATTGGTTCTGCCTGAGCCTGTTCCATCAAACTTGGCCAGCCTGGCTTTTACCGCCTGAAAGAATGAAACTTCCTCTTTTACATCCATGGCCTGCTCATGAGGGATGGCTATGGCAAAGGCTTTAGAAAGGGCAGTGACTTCATTGATGTACCGCTTCTTGCCATCTTCAAGCCCCAGTATATGCTCTTCGGCTGCCAGAATCAATGATAGCTTCTTGCCGGTATCGGCCTCAAAGTACTGCTCATAGGCAAAGCCACGGCCAGTGGCCGCATCATAATCATACATGGCCGATACTACCTCTAGCTTTTCCAGCATCAGCGCCACCGCTTGCTCCTGTGCAACGGTCGGGTCACCTTTGCCACCAGCATCAGAGTAGAAGCTGAGGGCCTTCTTTAAATCAGAAGCAATGCCCAGGTAGTCTACCACCAAGCCGCCCGGTTTGTCTTTATAAACCCGGTTAGCCCTGGCAATGGCTTGCATCAGGTTGTGGCCTTTCATTGGCTTGTCAATATACAGCGTGTGCATACTGGGCGCATCAAAGCCTGTTAGCCACATATCCCGAACAATCACCAGCTTCAAATCATTGTCAGGGGCCTTCATGCGGTCTGCCAGCGTTTTGCGTTGCAGTTTTGTAGAATGGTGTTTGGCCATTTTGGGCCCGTCAGATGAGGCAGAAGTCATCACAACCTTAATCGCCCCCTTGTCAAGCTCGTCTGAATGCCACTCAGACCTGAGCTTAATGATTGCTTCGTAGAGGTCTGCGGCTATCCTTCTTGACATGGCCACGATCATGCCCTTGCCTTCAAACACCTCCTCTCTTTGCTCAAAATGCGCAACAATGTCATGGGCTACCGTGGCAATGCGGTTTTCACTGCCAATAAGCGCCTCCAACTGCGTCCACTTGGCTTTGGCCTTTTGGGTATCTGTTAGTGCTTCCTGGTCCAGCTCATCTTCAAGGTCTTCTACCAGCTGTTTGCCCTCATCACTTAGGTTCACCTTCGCCAGCCTGCTTTCATAAAATATGCGGACGGTGGCCCCATCTTCCACGGCCTGGGCTATGTCATATACATCAATGTAATTGCCGAAAACGGCCGGTGTGTTCACGTCAGTACTTTCAATTGGGGTGCCCGTAAAGCCCAGGTAGGTGGCGTTAGGCAGGGCATCACGCATGTATTTGGCAAACCCATATACGGTTTTTGTGCCTATCACATGGCCATTGGCGTCTTTGGCATCTATGGTCTTGGCCTTAAAGCCGTACTGTGTTCTGTGCGCCTCATCTGCTATGACTACAATATTGTTTCGTTCTGAAAGGGTCTCGTATACATTGCCTGCCTCTGGTTGAAACTTCTGGATGGTGGTAAAAATCACACCCCCTGCAGCTACCTTCAGTTTTGCCTTCAGGTCGTTTCGGTTGGCTATCTGTTTGGGCTCTTGCCGCAATAGTTGGGTAGACGCTGCAAAGGTGTCAAACAGTTGGTCGTCAAGGTCGTTCCTGTCTGTAATGACCAATATGGTGGGGTTGTTGAGCTTTTGCACAATCTTACCTGTATAGAACACCATACTGAGGGATTTGCCACTGCCTTGCGTATGCCATACTACGCCTCCTTTTCTATCGCCCAACGGTTGCGTTTTTACAGCGGGCACACCGTAGGTGGCTGGGTCTTCCATGGCTACACTTACAGGCACCCCGTTTTCCGTTACATAACCAGTAGCCCGCTGGGTAGACTCAATGGCTCTGTTAACCGCATAGTACTGATGGTAGGCTGCCAGTTTCTTTACGGTGTTGATCGTGATTTGCCCTGTTTCAGGGTCTTCCTTCTTTGACTTTTCAAATACAACAAAATGCCTGATTAAATCAATCAAGGTTTCCTTGTTCAACATCCCCTTGATTAAGGTTTCCAGCTGGCTCACCAGGTTAGAAGCTTCTACCTTGCCATCTTCAGATTTCCAGGCCATGAAACGGCTAAAGCCAGAAGATACCGTGCCCGCTTTGGCTTCCAGCCCGTCTGAAATGATGGAAAAAGCATTGTAAGTAAACAGACCAGGTATGGCCGCTTTGTAGGTTTCTAGTTGTTTAAAGGCCGACCTGACGGTTGCATTTTCATTTGCCGGGTTTTTTAATTCAAGTACTACCAAGGGTATGCCGTTGATGAACAACAGCACATCGGGGCGTTTGTTGGTGCCATCTTCTACAATGGTGTATTGGTTGCACACCACAAATTGGTTGTTCCAGGGGTTTTCAAAATCAACCAGCCAAACCAAATCACCCCTTTGCTGGCCGTCTTTTTGGTAAGTGACCCTAATGCCCTCTGTAAGCAGCCGGTGAAAGGCCTCATTGTTGGCCAGTAACTCTGGGGCGTGCAAGCGCTGCACCTCTTTCATGGCTTCTTGCTGTATAGCAACAGGGGTATCCGGGTTAATGCGGGCAATGCCCTCTTGCAGGCGGGTGAGCAGTAAAGTCTCTTCATAGCTATTCCGCTCAGGCCTTTCGCCATCAGGGGCAATCTCAGGGCCACAAAGGTGTGCATAACCCAGGCCCTCAAGGAGCTTAA
>CAZXTW010000783.1:0-3466 GCA_964643525.1 uncultured Roseivirgaceae bacterium | reverse complement strand
CCCGGCCGGCAGTGATAAAGGCGACCAAAAACGTATCATTCAGCTGCAGAGTGGCCCTGGTGGGCAGGGCCGTGGCCTGTTGCGTTTTGGCCAGGCTGGCCGGTGTGCGCGCTATGCCAAAGGCATTGGCATGCAGGGCTTCAAGCACCATGCAACCGGTGGCTGCTTGCGCCGGTGCCTGGGCCATGGTGGCCTTTAACCAGTACTGCCCTGTGGGCATGGCCGTGCTGGTATTCACCATGGCTTTGGGCGGCACCCAGTACAATATGCCGGGCTGGGTAAGGCCGTGGGTGCCATCGGCCAGCAAACTGCCGGGCGGCAGGGGCTGCCAGCCGCTGGCCGTAAGGCAGCGCCATTGCACGGGGGCGGGCTTTGCCGCCGGCAGGGCCGCCTGCCCATGAAAGTAAATGCTGGCAGGCTGCCCGGGCTGCAAAGCCTCAATACCTATATACAACAACGCACTGTGGGCACCGCCCCCCTGCCCCACCACCTGGCCGTTGTAGGGCTTGTAACCCAAAGGGGTGGTGTACCAAAGCTGCATGCCTGCCGGCTGGCTGGCATCAGCACCGGTGGCCCACTGCTGCACCTCAGAGTCATAGGCCAGCAGCAGGCCACGCCACTGTGGGGTATACGGCATATTGGGTGGCTCTGGCGGCGCTGGTGGTGCTGGCGGTTCCGACTGTGCTGCCGGCCCCTGTGCCCCCTGTTGCAGGGCAAAACGGGCCATTAACCCTGGGTATTGGCGGTGGCCAAAGTCAACCCCGTTCAGCACCAGCCGGTAAGCCAGGGGCTGGCGCAAAGGGTCGGCCGCTTTGGCGTCCCACCTGCCGGCAGGCTGCCGGTTGGCCAGGGCGCTCACGGCAATGCTTTCATCAAACAGCGCCAGCTGCGGCGCAAGCGGCTCTTCATCATGGCTTTTGTCTGTTTTATATACCCGGTATATGGCTATGGTAAAATCTGCCTCCTTTTTACCAAAGGCCCTGTAATGGGCACTAATATCATGGGGCTTGCCCACCCATTGGGGCTGCAGCTGCAGGGTTTGCAGGGGCCTGTTGGCCAGCTCGGGGTGGCCAAAAGTAAAGCAGGCCTGCCGGGGGGCATCCAGCCCAAAAGGCAGGTAATTATCGGCCGTGCCCAGCACCTGGTCCTGGTTGCGCAGCACGGTGGGCTGCAGCCCTTTGGCCTTTACCTGTAAGTTTACCTGTGTAAGCGCGTTGGCTTCAAAATGGGTGCATACCTTCAGGCAGGCGTTGGCTGCCGCATAAGCTTCAGCCGGGGCAGGGTGGGCCAGCGGGGCAATGGCGGGCTGCTCGGGGCCAATGCACACCACACAATACATATTGCTGCCGTTGCTGCCCGCCTGTACCAGCACCTCTGGCGCGGGCTGCCACCCCTGGGCGGTGGTAAGGTAAAAGGCAAGGTCTTGTTTGCGCACACCGGGCTGGCTAAACTGCAGCCACAGCTGTATTTCTCTGGTGCCCTGCTGCAGGTTAAGCAAAGGCGATTGCACCACCACAGCCGCCGGGTTTTCGGTGGGGGGCGGCACCTGCTCAAAGGTGGCAGGCAAAGTTGGCAGTTGCCCCGCCAGCATGCGGCCCAGCACCAGGGTATGCCCCTGCAGGGCCGTGGTGCTGTGGTATTGCCTGTGCTGCCTTTCATTGGGTGCCTGGGCCTGCAGCAGCGCCCCCTGCTCAATTGAAACCGGGGCGGGGCCATCATTGGCCACCACCACGGCCACGCCGGCATCGGCCGTGGGGGGCAGCGGCTCGGCCCCAAACAGCTGCCGCGCCAGCAGGTTGTTAATGCGCGCCGGCAGCGTGGCCTGCCCCTGCATTACCCCGGCCAGCTTTTTTAAATAATAAAACAGCACCACCCGCTGGGGCTGTTGCAGGGCCTGCAGCTCTTGCTCAGTTAGCTGGGCCCTGGTGGCCACGGGGTTGTGGATGTACTCACAAATAAGCTCAAGGCTTATGTTTTGCGGTATAATGTCATAAAAATGCTGCCTTTGTGCGCCGCCTAAGCCCTGTGCCATGGCCTGTATGGCCTGCAGCCATTGCAGGGTGCTGCGTGGCTCTGCCTTAAACAGCATGCCCTGCAGTGTGCGGGCCAGTGCCCCGCCCAAAGCAGGTGTGCCCTGCCCATGGGGCTGCCCCTGTGTTAAATATTGCCCCAAAGGCTGCGGTATGGTGGGCTGGCCCTGCATGGGTTAATTGGGGGCACCCATCAGGTAAAAAGGCAGCGTTACATCATAACGGGCATTGTACAGCCGCACCGTATAAGCCAGGTATATATTTAACTGGTAGCTGGCCGTTGGCGCTTGCGTTACCCTTACCCGGTGCAGGTCAATGCGCGGCTCATAACGCGTAATGGCGGTGGCAATGGTATGCTCCATTTGAGTAATTAAAGTAGCGGTAACCGGCCTGAACATAAACTGCGTCAGGTCACAGCCAAACAAAGGGTGGGCTTTGCGCTGGCCGGGCAGCGTGGCAAACAGTATTTTCAGGCTCTCGGCAATATCCTGCTCATGCGTAATGGGTGTTAACTCATGGCCACCGGCCTTAATGCTGGGCCAAAAGCCCCAGCCCGTTCTTAAATACCTGTTGTTTACTTGTTGGTTATCCATTAGCCTATCGTTACAGTTACCTGCCCGGCTACCGTAATGGTGCCCACGGGCAGGTCTACCGGGTCATTACAAGTCAGCACCGGGTCGTTATTTCTGGCAGCAAACTGCCCGTTAATGCGCACGGTGGTGCTGCCCATAAACACTGAGCCTCTGTTAGAGGGCTCGCGCTGAAAGTGCAACCCCATGGCCACATGGGCAGGGTCATTATGGCCCCAGCTGCCCACCGTGGCGGCCGGCTTGCCCATAATGTATACATCACTGCTCAGCTGCTCAGTCAGCTCACCCTTAAACGGGTGCGGCAACGGCACCATAACCGGCCCAAAAAACGTGGGCACGGCCACAATATGCATATCTGCTATTGATGAAATCGTATCGCCTTCTCTTGCTGCCGGGCTGCCCATGGTGTTCGGTGCTTAATTAATTCAAATCTATGGTGGTGCCTTCAAGGGCCATGCCTGCACCGGCTTTAATGGTGCATGCCTCGCTGCTGTCAATGGCCAAGGTTTCTTTACTTTCAAGGGCCACGCCATCGGTTTTATGCATATGCAGCTGGTGCTGGCCCGGCCCCACCAGCAGCAGTTCCTCCTCCTTATAATCCATCAGCAGCCTGGCGTCATGGTCGGCCACAAAGCCTATGGGCCCCTCGGGGTCAAACTTAAAGGGTGCCTCAGGCATGGCTGTTTTCTGGTATACTGAGCTAAGCAGGGTGCCCTGGTTAAGCGTATTGTGCATAAAGGCCAGCACCACCTGCTCGCCAGGCTGTGGCAGCCTGAAGCTGCGCTGTGTGCTGCCCGCGGCGGCCTGGCCGGGGTAAGCCCAATACGCGCCGGGGCCAAAGGCCAG
>CAZXTW010000782.1:0-3466 GCA_964643525.1 uncultured Roseivirgaceae bacterium | reverse complement strand
AAACATGGGTATTTCTCTGATGTGGCTTTCGCTCAGGGGCGTAACCATAATGCCAATGTCAAGGGTGTTGTGCTTAAGGCCATCAATAATATCGGCACTTTGCATTTCGCGCAGGTCAAGCACAATATCAGGGTGGGCAGTGGTAAATGCCTTTAAAAACAGGGGCAGCAGGTAGGGGGCCAGGGTGGGTATAATGCCTACCCTGAAGGTGCCCGTGAGTTTGTTGCGGTCGTCATTTACCATGGCTTTTAACTGCTCTATTTCGCGCAGTATCTGGCGGGCCTTCATAATAAACTTTTCGCCCATGAGGGTAGGCTCAATGGGCTGCACTGACCGGTCAAAGATGGTCATGCTAATTTCTTCTTCAAGCTTTTTTACTTGCAGGGTTAGGGTGGGTTGCGCCACAAAGCAGCTTTCGGCAGCCCGCACAAAGTGCCGGTGTGTGTCAAGGGCCACCACGTATTGTAGTTGTTGCAGGGTCATGGCCTCAAAAGTAAAAAGGGTTTGCCACATGGTGGCAAACCCTTACGCGCAAAACAATAACTATTTTGTATGTGTGTTGGTACCTGTACGTATGGCCGTTATTGCCTGGCCAGGTGTATTACCACCAGGCGGCCATTGTTGGTTACCATTTGTAAAAGGTACAAACCGCTGGGTTGGTTGCCCAGGTTAATGGTAAAGTTTAATTCAGGGCCGCTGCGTTGTACTTTTTGCTGCTTTACCAGCTGGCCGTTGGCGCTGTATATGGTTATGGTGGCCCCGGCCAGGCTGCTGTCATTTACCCGCACGGCAAACAGGCCGGTGCTGGGGTTGGGTGCCACGGTGGTGGCCTGCGTCAGGGCGGGGTCAATGGCGTTGGGGGCCTCTACCCGGGCGGTGGCCTCTGCGCTGTAGGCCGCCGCGGCCGAATCGGCCAGGGCGGCTACGCGGTACTGGTAGTCAACCTCGGGCTGCACCTGTGTATCAGTAAATGCCGTGCTGTTGGCAGCTACGGTGGCATAGGCAGCCATGGCCTCGCTGCTGGTGCCCCGCTCAATGAGGTACTGCTGTTCGTGGGCCGAGTTATCGGCCCAGGTAAGCTCAATGGTTTGGTCAATGGCCACCGCGGCCAGCTGGGTGGGGGCGTTCAGGCCCGTAAGGCCGGCCTCAATGGGGGTAAAGTCAGTTTCGTTTGCATCACTAAAAGCCTTAACGCGGGCAAAGTACGTGGTATACTCTTGCAGGCTGCTAATGGGCAGCTCAGTATCAGTGCCGGGTACCGATTGGTTGAGTATAATGTTTTGAAACTGCACATCAGTGGCCAGCTGCACCAGGTAGCTGGTGGCCCCTGTTACGGGCTGCCAACCCACAGTAAAGCCAACAGGGGTGGGCTGGGTAATGCCTTGTATGGCAAAGGTGGTGGTGGTGCCCTGGGTAAAGGTTTGCGAAAAAGGAGAGAAGGAGCCATTGGCCCCCACGGCCCTGATGCGGATGGTGTGCAGGGCACCCGGCGGCACGCCGGTAATTTCAATGCTGGTGCCGTTTACGGTAAAGTTCTGGTAGTTGGCAAAGTAGCTGGTGCTGTCAAAATTGTCAAATACATCAATTACATAAAAATCAGCACCGGGCACGGCATTCCACGAAACAGTGTAAGCAAAGGGCTGATTGGCCGGGTTTTGCTGCATTTCGGGCGCCGCCAGCGAGTCGCGCGTAACAATAATATTGTAGTTTACCGTAACGCTGTTGCTGCTGCGGTCAGTGGCGCGGTAGGTTTCAGTATATATGCCTGGGGTAAAAGCCGTGCCAGTGCCCTGGCCCTGTACCAGTTGCACGCTGGTGGCCCCGCCATGGGCCAGTACGTAGTACTGCGTTCTAAAATCGCCCGCCACCAGTGTTTGCAGGTTGGCATCAGTACATACGCTGCGTGTGTAGCTCAATTTTAAAGGGTCATACTGGGGTAAAAACTCTGTTTCTGGTGTAAGTGAGGGGCTGCCACTGCCGCCGTTTGGCGTAAACAGCTCTACCACAAAGGTGGCCCCGGCGGGTATTATGGTATCAACCTTAAAAGAGGGCCGCATTAACCTGCCGTTGGGTATGGTAACCGGTTTGGTATAAAACAGGGCCAGGTTTTCAAAGGCCAGGGGCAGGGCCGGGTTATAGAGGTAAATGTTTAGGGTGGCGGTTTGGCTGCCCGCTGGTGCCCCGGCCGATTCAATGCCAAACGTGATGCTATCTAGCTGAAAGGGCTCAGTAATGCCGTTGTTGGGCAGGCTAAAGGGCCTTAGGTAAGCATTGGCGCCACTGTCGCACACAGTGCCCTCGCCAAAATCAACATAGTTGCGGGGCTCGCCCAGCACCCGGTCATCACAGTTATCAAACGCGGTGGGCAGGGGGTAGTTGATTACTGCCGAGGGGTCACTGCCAATAACCACCACGGTATCAACATCAGCGGTGGGGTAGGTAAACTCCGGGGGCATAACATCGTGCACGGTTACGTAGGTGCTGCAGCGGCGCTCAATGGTGTGGGCATCGCGGGCATACCAGGTAACCAGGGTGGTGCCAATGGGGTATTGCCGGCTCACATCAGGGCCATTGAAGTAGTCACTGTAATGAAACAGGCGGCCTACTGCGCCGGTAATTTCTGGCAGGGGCACCGCTACCCGGTTGCCACAAAGGTTGGCCAGGCTGTTGGTGGCCACAATGTTGCCAGGGCAGGTCATATATAAAAAATCAGTATCGTTGGCAATGCGTATGTTATCAAGCCCAAAGCCTTCGTCGGCCGTAAAGCCACTGCCCCCATAAACTACACGTAGCATTACAGCGGGTTTACCCCCAAAGCCATCAAGGGTATGGTAGGCAGGAAGCCAGCCATTGCCAATAAAGTCACCCCAGCCGGCAAACAGGGTATCTTGAAAGTAGGTGTTGGGCTGGGTGGGGGTGTGGCGGTACCAGTTTGAGAAGTTACTTTCCTGCACCAACTGGCCTACGGTATGCCAGGTTTGTCCGTAATCATCAGAAGCCTGCAGGGCAGCCACATGGTTTGATGAGCTGAACTCTACCTGTATATCAAGCACAATGGCAGGCTCTGGCACCTGGGTAAAGTCAAACACCGGGCTTAGCAGGTACGATTGCTCAAGGGGGTTGGCATCGCCCTCAAGGTCAGTTACCCAGGCGTTGGCCCCATCGGCGGCATCATCAATGGTACGGTCATTAGGCTGGCCCAGCTGCCAGGAGGGGTACTGCCCGCCGGGCCGCCAGCCGGCAGGGCCGTTTTCAAAGCTTTCAGCATAGGGGAAGCTGGCCACCACGCTGGTACCAATGCGGTTAATAGTGAGGGTGTCATTGGCGGGGTAGGCATCGTTGGCAGCATTGGCAAATACCTTGAGCGTAAAATCACCACTGGGCACGGTCAGGGCATTGGCAAAGGTAAGTGCCTGGGGCTGGTTAAAGGGGGCGGTGCCGGTAAACTGCTCAACCACCGGGGTAT
>CAZXTW010000781.1:0-3469 GCA_964643525.1 uncultured Roseivirgaceae bacterium | reverse complement strand
AATACTGCTGGGTATTGGTACAGTAGCAGCAGACGACAATTTCTTTAGCCTGGGTGGGCACTCCTTGCTAATAACCCAGCTACTGGCCCGAATCAAAAAACAATTTGGCACTACCATAACCATTAGCCAGGTATTTGAAACTGCCACCCTGGCCGGGCTGGCCGCAGCCATTGAGGCCGCACACCACACCGCTACTGAAGCCCCCATGCCCACTCTGGTAGCCAGCCATGAGCCAACGCCCGTGCCACTTACTGAAGCGCAGCAAAGCCTGTGGTACCTGCAACGGTATGATGGGGCAGAAGCTGCCTACCACATCCCGGTGCAGTACCCGCTGGGGGCCATCATTGACGAGGCAGCCCTGCAACAGGCCCTGGCGGCCATTGCCCAGCGCCACCACCTGCTGCGCAGCACCATACAAATAATAGAGAGCTTACCCCATTGGGTACTGTTGGCTCAGCATGAGCCAGCCCTGGTCAGAAAAAAAGTACCTGCTGAGGCCTTACAGGCCACCATTGAGCGCGATGCGGCCCTGACGTTAATTCATGACGGGCAGCCCCTGTGGAAGGCCTTCATTTACCACGCTGCCGGGCAACACGTATTGCTGCTGGTGTTTCACCATTTGGTGTTTGATGGCTGGTCGGCCGGGGTGCTTAAAAAAGAGCTGGCCCACCACTACAACAGCCAGGGGCAGGGCAGCCCACTGCCTGCACTGCCGGTACAATATGCTGATTACTGCCGCTGGCAGCAACAAATTACGGCCAGTGGTGCCCTTGAGCAACATACCCGCTGGTGGCAGCAAACCCTGCATGGCATACCGCAGCAGCTCAATTTACCGGTTGACTACCCCCGTCAAAGCCAGCCCAGCTTCAAAGGCAGCACCCTGCAATTTACTGTGCCTCCTGTTATGGCCTACCAACTGCAGCAGGCTGCCCGGCAGGCCCGAACCACCCTGTTTACTGTGCTGCTGTCGGGCTTTCAGGCACTGCTGTACCGCTACAGCCACCAAGACGATGTGGTGGTGGGCGTGCCCGTATCTGGCCGTGAGCATCCAGCGCTAGAACCGCTCATTGGCTACTTTGTGAACACCCTGCCGGTACGGGTGGCCCTTACCGCCCAAACTACCTGGCGAGAGTTGGCCCTTGAGGCTGGCAGGCAACTGGCCGCTGCGCGCGACCATGCCCTGCTGCCCTTTGTGCGGCTGGCCAAAGCAGTAACCGGGGCCACACCCGCCCAGGGCCACAACCCGGTGTTTCAGGTACTGATGAACTACCTTGAAACTAACCAGCCCGCTACGGCACTACCCTCGCGAGGCGCTGCCTTGTTTGACATCAGCCTGCTGTTTATTCACCAGCCCGGTGCCGCCCTCACTGGCGTAATTGAATACAATACTGACCTGTTTAAAGAAGCCACCATACAGCGCCTGCAAAAGCACCTGGTAGCCCTGTTTCAAGCCTTGTTGCAGGCCCCTGATGCACCCATTGCTTCCTTACCATTACAACAGCCTGACGAGCTGACCCAGTGGCTGCACCAAACCATACCGCAACCGCCAGTGCCCGTAACGGCCCAGCAACAACAGTGGCTGCTTACCGCACACACCGGGCAGAAAGTACAGCACCATTATTGGGTGCAGGTTACAGCTAACCCATTGAAAAATGACTTGCTACAGCAGGCTGTTAGCACCGTAGCCGGCTGGCATGCCTTTACTCAGGCATTTATTGACCATAACCGGGGCGGGGCCGTGCTTAACGTCAAAGCCACCGCCATACCCAAAGTGCAGCAGCTGCCCCAGCAAGGCAATGCCCAGGCAGGCACTCTACAGGCCATGGCTGCCTTTATTACGCAGCCACTTCCTGCACATAAACCGCCCCTATGGGGTGTGGCGGTCACCCCATTGGCTAATGGGCAGCAGGCCCTGGTTGTGGTGGCACACCCCTTACTGGCAGATGCCCACAGTGTGCGCCTCCTGGCCCGGCAAATAGTAGAAGTGTATACCCGGCTAAGCCAGCGCAAAGCCATTGATACCCCCCAGCATGCCGCGCCAGCCCTGAACTACCCAGCCTGGCACAAAGAGTGGCTAACCGGCACTGAGGCACGCGAAGCCACCCATTACTACAACAAATTGCTTAAGCGGTGGTCTGGGCCCTTGGCTATGGCACCTAACCTCACGCAGGGCACCGCTACTGCCGCGGCCACCGTAAGCGCTAGCGAAATGAAAAAGGTGCAGCAGTGGCTGGCCAGTAACAACTACCAGTTAACCCATTACCTGCATACGGCTATTGGCCTGTGGTTGTGCCGCCACTTCAACCGCAAAGACGTATTGCTTGCCTTTGAGCACCCGGCTGCACCTCATACCAGCTTAGCCCGGCAGGCAGGCCCATTCAGGGGCACCGGCCTGTTGCTGGTTAACCCCAATACTGATGACCATATGGCTGGCCTCTGTGGCCGCGTGGCCCACCAGTGGCAGCAGGTGCTGCAGCACAATGGCCTGCCCTTAACCCACCTGGCCAAAAACAATGGCTACACTACGGCCCAGCTACAACAGGCCATGGTGCAGGTATTACCTAAGGCCCCTGTCAATCAAGCCGTTCAAACTGATTTTGATGGCTGGCACCACCTGCCTGCCCCAACAAGCCCGCGGGCCATTACAGTAACCGTACAGCCCCTTGGCGCAGGTGGCCTGCGCCTGTATGGGCACCTGCCCGGCCATACCGGCCAGGAGGCCGAGCGTTGGGTAAAACGCCTGGCCCGCCTCATATACCAGGGCACGCAACAGGCTACCCCTGTCTATTCAGTGCCCATGCTCAACAAACAGCAACTGGCCCGCCTGTACGCTGGCTGGCAAACCGAAACACTGCCTACTGTACCCTTTGAAGCAGTACAAGTAGGCATAGCCAGGCAGGTAGGCCAACAGCCTGGTGCCCCCGCACTTACCACAGCGCAGGGCACCACCACCTACCTGGCCCTGCACCAAAAGGCAGTAACTGTAGCGGTAGCCCTGCAACAGGCAGGCCTTGAACCGGGGCAGCTGGTGGCCCTGCTCACCACCCGTACTGAGCACCTGGTGGCAGGCATCTTAGGCATATTGTATGCTGGCGGGGCCTACCTGCCCCTGGCCCCAGAACACCCTGATGCCCAACTGGCCACCCTGCTAGCCGATGCCCGGCCCGCAATGGCCTATGCAGAAGCCCAGCTGGCCAAGCGGCTCGGCACTTATGAAGGCACCCTGTTGGTAGCTCAGCAACTGCCGCCTGCTACTGCCAAAACTGTAGCTGCTTTTACCCCTGCACCCGTTAAACCAAAGCAACTGGCTTATTTGCTCTACACCTCAGGCACCAGCGGGGTACCCAAAGGCGTTATGGTGCCCCACAGGGCGGTGGCCAACCTGATGCGGGGTATGCAGCACCGCATTGGCCTTGACAAAGCCGATAAGGTATTTGCTGTAACCAGCTATACGTTTGATGTATCAGTG
>CAZXTW010000780.1:0-3472 GCA_964643525.1 uncultured Roseivirgaceae bacterium | reverse complement strand
TGTCAGGGCCACCGGGCCTGCCCCAAAGTCACGCACCACCCCTCTGAAGGCAGTGCCGGCTGGTATCACATTGCCGTTGTACTCCAGCAGGTTCTGGTCAAATGTGGTTACCGTTTCAGAAGCACCCCAGCGCCCCAGGTTGTATAATACTGACTTGGTGCCTGCGTAAATATCAGCCCCCTGGTAAGTTTCAAACAGGGCCGATACACTCAGGTTTTTGTACCTGATGGTGGTCATGAACGACCCTTGCCAGTCGGGATTGGGGTCGCCAATTACCCCTTCCAGCTCATCTTGCTCCGGAAAACCGTTTTCGTCAAACACAATATTGCCGGCATCATCGCGCAGCGTGCGCGACCCCCACAGCACCCCAAGGGGCTGGCCTTCAACAGCCCGGCTATTCACTGCCGAAAGGCCACCCAGGTTAATCGACTCCACACCGGCCAAATCTGTTACTTCATTCTCAACCGTAGTATAAATTATATTGGCCTGCCAGCTAATTTTGTCTGTGGCAATAATCTGGTAGCCCAGGTCAAACTCAAGGCCGTTGTTTTCAATTTCGGCCCCGTTGGCATACACCTGGTCATACCCCCGGCTGTTGGCTATAGGAAAATCAAGCAGCACATCTTCAGTAGTATTGGCAAAATAGGTGGCACTGACCGAAAGGCGGTCGTTCAAAAAGCGCAGGTCAGCACCTACCTCAAACTCCTTTTTGCGCTCGGGCCTCAGGTTGGGGTTGCCCCGGCTGGTGCTGGGCACAAAGCCCCCGTTGCCATACAGGCCCAGGTCAAGGCCGCCGCCAAACTCATCGCTATAAGTGGGCGATACAAACACGTTGGTGGTGTTGTAGCGTGCAGGCTGCACGCCCACCTCGCCGTAACTCATCCGAAGCTTGCCAAAAGTCATTGAGGGCACATCAACCAGCTGGTTAAACTGCCACGCCACCGAGGCTGAAGGAAACAGAAAAGTATTATCAGCTGCATCACCAAAAGTACTGGCCGTTTCGGCACGCAGGGTGGCGTTCACAAACAGCTGGTCAAAGGCCGAAACAGTGAGCGAGCTGTATACACCCACCGTACGCTCTTGCCCAAAAGTGCTTTGCACCACCCTGTTTTCTGGCAGGGCGTTGTCAATATCACGGGTGCTGCCGGCCACATCAGCAAACTGTATAAAGTTTGAAATCTCGCTGCCGTCAGTCTTGCGCTCCCTGTGGTTATAATTCAAGCCCACCAAAAAGCTGCCGCTAATGCTGCTGCTTACCGTTCTTGAAATGCGGGCTATATAATCCATATTAAAAATGCTGTTGGTGGCCAGCTCGGTGCTAAAAAAGCCCGTCCTGAACTCACCGGCTGCGCTGCCCGGTGTGTTAAACACCTGCCGCTGCTCATTGTACTGGTCAATGCCCACGCGGCCAATCAGGTCCAGCCCTTCAATAGGTGTGTAGGTTAACTTAAACGTATTAATAAACCGGTTTACGGTGGCCAGGTTCTCTTGCTCATTAATGGTCCACAGCGGGTTATTATACGTGGGGGTGCCGTCAGCGGCCAATGGCTCACGGTAGCTGCGGTGGCGGTTGGCTACCGGCGAGGCATTAGGCCCGGCAAAATAATCGCCCCGGTAGCCTGAAATATTAAAATCAGCCGGGTTGCGCAACAGCCCTAAGTACAGGCCTGACGAGCTGGCCCCCCGCCGTATGCGGTTGCTGGTAGTCTTGGCATAATTCAGGTTGGCATTAATGCGCACCTTGGGGTGTACCATATGTTCGCCATTAAAGCGCACCGTGGTGCGGCGGTAGTCTGAATTATTGCGCACAATGCCCTGCTGGTTCAGGTCACTCAGGCTAAAAAAGGCCGTGCTGTTGGCGTTGCCTGCGCTTAAGCTCAGGTTATTTTCCCAAAAGTGCCCGTTTTGAAACACCTGGTCAAAATTAGCGTCATCATACAGCTGCTGGCTGTTTTTGGTGGCTATCGGGTACCAGATGCGCCCGTTCTGGTCAACAAAAAACTCGCCAGAAGTATCCAGCTCATCAGGGCCGCCGCTGCGGCTGGCAATGCGGTCGCCCCAGCTGTCGCGGGCGCGTGCATTAAACACCCCGTTATTGCCCTGCCCAAAGGTAGTTTGCAGCGGGTATTTTCGGTTTATCTGGTCTATAGAATACTTCGTTTTGAATGTTACCTGCAGCTTCTGGTTGTACTTGCCGCTTTTTGTGGTAATCATAATTACCCCGCCCAGTGCCTGCGTGCCCCACAGGGCGGCGGCACTGGCCCCCTTCAAAATGGTAATGTCTTCAATATCATCAGGGTTAATATCGTTCAGGCGCGATTGCTGGGCAATGCGGCCCGCACCATTGCCGCGTGTGTCGTTGCTAATGGGCACGCCGTCTACCACAATCAATGGTTGGGCATCGCGTGTAATGGTGCTGAGGCCCCTGATCTGGATGTAGGCCCCCGCGCCGGGGTCGCCCGAGTTGCGCGAAATGCGCACCCCGCTTGATTTGCCCGAAAGCGAATTCAAAAAAGTGCTCTCTGCCGCTTGCGTTACGGCCTGGTTGCTTACCGTTGAGGTGGCATAGCCCAGGTTGTCGCGCTTCTCTTTAAAGCCCAGGGCAGTTACCAGCACCTCGTCAAGCTGCCCGGCATCGGGCTGCAGGGCAATATCAACCGTGCCGGCACTGCCCACGGCACGTTCTGTGGTGGCAAAGCCAACATAACTAAACACCAGCACAGCACTGCTGCCAACTGTTATTTTGTAATTGCCCGTTACATCAGTAATGGTGCCGTTGGTGGTGCCCTTCTCTAAAATGGTCACACCAATCAGTGGTTCGCCGGTGTCATCTACCACCGTGCCGGTTACCGCCTGCTGGGCAAGCAGCACCGGCCCGGTTAGCAGCGCCAGGGCCAGTAGGGTTATTCGGTATACGTGTTGCATCATATGGGTATGTTGTAATTGACTACTTATTTAAAAAAGTGGTTTTCTAAAGGGGGTATGGCAACGGGGGCTGCCAACCAAACCACCAATAGATTTGTGATAATAAGGGTTTTATTTGGCTTGGTGGGTGTTTTATAAAACTATATGCTATTTCAGTGAATTTTAACAAATTTTATTGAAGTAGCGCTGTGTTGTGGCCTGCCCATTGACAGTTTTGCCCTAATTGATTAGACTTACAGGCAATGAATGCCGCCTTATATGACGACCTAACCCAGAAGCTCAGCACGTTGTTTGGGGCCTTTGATGCCACCCATAAGCGCTTTGAACGTGCCAGCAATTCTGAAATTGCCCGTGAGCTGGGCTATAGCGATGCGCAGTTTTCACGTTTGGTCAATGCCTCGGCCACTGATGGTGAGTACCAGCGGGCCATTCAAAATATTGACCGCATATTGCGCATTCACGCCTTAGAGCAGCGGCTGCAAAGCAACACAGCCCACAAGGGCACCTACCAGTGGCGGCATAGCCCTTACTGGTTTGTAGCCACCCT
>CAZXTW010000779.1:0-3474 GCA_964643525.1 uncultured Roseivirgaceae bacterium | reverse complement strand
CCCAGTTCCATGTAGGCATCACCAGTTAGGGCATAAGCCCTGGCCTGCACCAGCAAATCAGAAGCACTGAAACTATTTAAATACTCAATAGCTTTTTCATACTCACCCTGCTTTAAATAAGCAGCGCCTGCATAAAAACTGGCAAGGTTAGAAGCACCTGTGCCACCAAACTCTTCTATGATCTCAATAAAACCATAGCTGTTGCCATCGCCATTTAAGGCTTTGTTCAGGCTGTCGGCTTCAAAATAAATAGTAGCCTGAAACATGGCCGCCTGGGCTTCTGTATCGGCTGTGGCCTTATTTTGCCGTAAGAAAAAGAAAACACCTACAGCTGCAATAAGAGCTACCGCTACACCTATAACAATGTTCCTGTTCTTTGCTATAAACTCTTCTGAGCGAGACAACTTCTCTGCAATAGCCTCAGGGTTTTCTATAATAGACCCTTGTTGCTCTTGCTTTTTACTCTTCTTTGCCATGATCTCATTTTTAGGGATGCAAATAAAAAGCTTTTAGCTAACAATTGCCAACATCCCCAGGGTAAACTATAATGCTATTCTGTAATATACGGGTAGTCTTGCTGCACATACACATCTTTGTACGCCTCTGAAGGGTCAGGGTAGGGCGATTCTTCAGCAAACTTTACTGACTCTGCCACGATGTCTTTAATGCGTTTGTCAATGGCTTTCAGTTCATCTTCAGTAGCAAACTCATGCTCAAGTATGGTAGCCTTTACCTGCGCAATAGGGTCTTGTGCTTTGTAATTCTCTACCTCGTCTTTGGTGCGGTACTTGGCCGGGTCAGACATTGAGTGGCCCTTAAAGCGGTAGGTACGAAACTCCAGCAGGGTAGGGCCTTCACCATCGCGGGCGCGCTTGGCAGCACGCTCAACAGCCAGGTGCACCTCTTCAACACTCATGCCATCTACAGGCTCTGAGGGCATATCGTAGGCTTCGGCCAGGGTATACAGGTCGGTTACATTGCTGGTACGCTCAACAGAAGTACCCATGGCATAACCGTTGTTTTCAATCACAAAAATAGCAGGCAGCTTCATGGTCATGGCCATATTCAGGGCTTCGTGAAAAGCACCCTGGCGCACAGCACCATCACCCATATAGCAAATACACAAATTGCCTGTTTTATTGTATTTCTCGGCAAAGGCAATGCCAGCACCCAGGGGTACCTGCCCGCCCACAATACCGTGACCGCCCATAAAATTATGCTCGCGGTCAAACATATGCATTGAGCCACCTTTACCTTTTGAAACACCCGTAGCTTTGGCAAACAGCTCTGCCATCACAGCCTTGGGGTCTGTGCCCAGGGCCAGGGGCTGGCCGTGGTCGCGGTAGGCCGTAATAAACTTATCATCTTTCGTCAGGGCCGATACTGCACCGGCAGCGCATGCTTCCTGGCCTATATACAGGTGACAAAAGCCACGTATTTTTTGCTGGCCATACAGCTGGCCGGCTTTTTCTTCGAACTTACGCATTAACTGCATCTGTTCGTACCAAGTAAGATAGGTCTCTTTAGGAAAACGTAATGCGCTTGATTCGCTGGTGGTCGTAGATCCTGACTTTGCTTTTACCTCAGACATATTATAGATAGTTTAGACAACAGGGCCTAAATTCAATAAATTTGACTGCGAAATTAGTCAAAATCATCCAACTAATAAATTAATGTTCCTTCAAAAAGCCGAATTGCTGAACTTCAAAAACCTTGAAAACACTCACCTCAGCTTTACTGAAGGAATTAACTGCTTTGTGGGCCCAAACGGGGTAGGCAAAACCAATTTGCTTGATGCCATTCATTATTTATCATTAACCAGAAGCGCCTTTAACACCGTAGATGCCCAAAACATTACCCACGGCATGCCCTACTTTGCCATTAATGCCACGGTGCAGGTTAGCGGCACCACCCACGCCCTGCATTGTAGCATTAAGCGGGGCGAGAAGAAGGTCTTTAAATGCGATAAGAAGGAGTACGATAAAATAAGCCAGCACATTGGGCGTTTTCCGGCAGTGCTGGTTACCCCCTATGATACTGACCTGGTGCGCGAGGGCAGCGAATTCAGGCGCAAATACTTTGACAGCGTAATTGCCCAGATAGATGCGGTATACCTTGAAAACCTGGTGTTGTACAACCAGGCCCTGAAGCAGCGCAATGCCCTGTTGAAGCACTTTGCTGAAACGGGCCACACCAACCACGACCTGTTGGAGCCCTACAACCTCAAAATTATTGGCCTGGGCCAGGCCATCCACCAGCGCCGGCAGGCCTTTATTGACAATTACCTGCCCTGGTTTCAAGAGCACTACCGCCAGTTGTCGCAAAACCAGGAGCAGGTGGGCCTTGCTTACCACTCTGATGCCGCTGCACCCAACTTTGCCCAACAGTTTACTGAAGCCATAAAAAAAGACCTGGCCCTGCAACGCACCACTATGGGCATACACAAAGACGATTACCGGTTTTTAATAGGCCAGGGCCACCCGCTTAAAAAGTACGGCTCGCAGGGGCAGCAAAAAACCTACGTCATTGCCTTAAAAATGGCCCAATTCAACATAGTAAGCAGCAGCAAAGGCTTTAAGCCCTTTTTGTTGTTAGATGATATTTTTGATAAGCTTGACGACCGCCGCATTAGTATACTGATGGAAATGGTGGCTGGCGAAACTTTCGGACAATTATTTGTGACTGATGCCCGCCCCGAGCGTACATTGCATATCTTTGAGGGTATTAATGCCAATGTGAATATTTATGAGTTACAGCAGGGGCAACCACGCCTGCTCACCTCCTAGATAGTTAAGCCTGTTGATTAAGCCCAAACAAAATAGCCATGCCTACTGATCCCAACAAGTCCCGCAGGGCCAACGTTAGCCATGTTGGCGATGCCATCAAAGAACTGCTCAATGCCTACCGGCTTGAGGGCAAATTTGATGAAACCAGGCTGGTTAACTCATGGGGCAAAATTATGGGCAAGCCCATTGCAGGCCGCACCAGCAAAATATTCATGAAAAACGACGTGCTTTTTGTTGAGCTCACCTCTGCCCCGCTCAAGCATGAATTGAACATGTCAAAGCAAAAAATAATCAACCTCATCAACAAAGAGCTGGGCAAGCCCATTGTCAAAGAGGTTGTATTTATGTAGGCCGGTTGCTAATGCCCGGCACCTTACTTAGCCCTTACTGGGCATCCATTTCCTTAATCCAGTCTTTAATCAGGGCCAGCCCTTCTTCATGTACCAGCCGGTGGCCCAGTTCTGGCATGGTAATGCCAGGGTCGGCAGTGGCCATGCGGTACACCATAATAGATTCATTGGGTTTACCCGGCACAATATTGTACTTGCGCCCGCCGCTGCCCCGGCCTGCGGCTACGGGTGGTTTGTTTACCCCCATTTTGGCAGGGTTAGTGGCCCAAAAGCTTAAATCAAGGCCACTGGTTTTGGCTGGGCCCTTAGGGCGGTGGCAATGGCCGCAGTTAATATCT
>CAZXTW010000778.1:0-3478 GCA_964643525.1 uncultured Roseivirgaceae bacterium | reverse complement strand
GGCCTTTTTAGCAGTGTAAACCTTACCCTGGTGGGCAATGCGGGCTACCAAAACTATGCGCTGGGTACTGTGCCTACTGGCAACCTGGGTAACTATACCTTTACGCAAACCATTCATGAAGAATGGTACGGCCAAATTGTAGCCGAGGGGCTTGATACCGCAGGCAATGTGATTGAAACTGCCTCAGTAAACATTGGTGTGCTGCCCCTGACCTCATTATTTACTGTATCGCTCACCACACCTGCAAACGGCACAGTATTGCCATCTGGTACTTTTGTGTACCCGCAGTTTGAGCTAAGCGGTGATTACAGCCAGGCCCATAGGGTATCAGTTTATTACACCTACCTGGGGGCAGAATATTTGTTACAGGACTACTACCTGCCCCACACTGGCGGGTGGAGCGGATTTACCAACCCGAATGCCGAAGATGTAACCATTACTGCCCGGGCCTATGATGTAAACGGCACCCCACTTACTGAAGATGCCGTGACCATTACAATGCTGGGTTCTAATGTGGCGTTTGCCACACCGGTTGATGGGCAAAACTATGCTACCGGCGAAGCCATTAACCTGGCCATTGATGTGACTGATGGTGGCGACTTTAGTACCATACGCGTTTTTCGTGATGATGACGGGCCCTTTAATGATGTTGAAATCCACAGTTTTGCACCATTTACCGGTACAGAAACATTTACCTATACCATTAATGATGAGTGGGTTGGCCGCTTTAGAGTTGAAGGGCAAGACGCTGCCGGCCAGGTTATATTTCAGGATGAAGTATCAGTGGGGGTATATCCCGTAGGCATTGCACCGCAAATTACCATTACAGCACCCAGCCAGGGGCAGTCTGTTGCCTGGAATGAGCTGTTTTCAATACAGTTTATGCTCAGCGGCAATACGGCCAGCGTTACCCGTGTTGAAGTTACTATGCCTCTGATCCCCTCATTCTCACAAGTATACACCACATTTCCTGTTACCAACTTTCAGCCTTTTGGCTTCTCAGGGTGTAACTGTGACATAGCGTTTGTAGTTACTGCTTACGATGTCAGCAACAATGTACTGGCTACTGATCAGGTCACTATATTCCTGAACAACAGCGGGGCAAGGGTAGGTACTACTGGGCAGGAACCAGGCTTGCAGGTAGTTACCCAGCAGCAGGTGCCGGCAGCCCTTAGCCTTTTCCCTAACCCCGTTGGCCAGCAGCTGCATGTACGGTACAAGGGGCAGGCAGGGCCGCATACCCTACAGCTTACTGATGTAACCGGGGCCATACTACACACCCAGGCAGTAAACCCGGCAGAACCAGAGGCCGTGTTTGATATGCGGGGGCTTAGCAGTGGGGTGTACCTGCTACGCGCGCTCTATGATGATGGCAGCATACTTACTGAACGGGTACTTAAAAAATAACAGTAGCAAATTTTAACAATACATGTACCAATAAAGGCCACCTTAAGGGTGGCCTTTTTTTGCGTTCTGTAGCCATTACCCACAAGTATTGTATCTTTAGGCACTGTATAAACTTTTTGTTTTCTTTTATGGCAGATATCATTCTAGACGCAACCGAGTTTGACGGTACAGACAGCAACTATGAAAATGCAGCTGCGGCCCCCTTCTGGTTAAGGTTTATTGCTGCTTTGCTCGATACCATATTTATTATTATAGCCATGTTTGCCGTGTATATGGTGTTTTACCTTGGCTTTGATATGAAAAGAATGCCCAGGCAGGCACACAACCAGTTTGTGGTGATTTTCTTTGTGGTTTGGTTTTTGGTTTGTCTGTTTTATACATTACTCAGCTATACCTACAAAGGGGCCACCTTTGGTAAGCGCATACTTGGGTTAAAGGTTGTGGGCAACAATGGCCTGCCTTTAACTTTTAAGTTAGTAGCCAGGCGCTCTATGTTAGCTATTGCCATGACTGGCATGGCCATATTCTTAGTATTTATGTTTGAAAATAACTGGCAGGTTACCTGGGGCCCTTTATTTGCCTGGGCCTTGTTTATTCTTTGCATTGCCATTACAGTGATGAGACTGGTTGACTGTATCTGGGCGGCTTTCCATAAAAAACGATTGGCCCTGCACGATATATTTGCGGGTACCAAAGTGGTAAAAACCAGAACATAGGTTAATGGCAGAGATCATTCTTGACCAGGACGACCAGGCCACCAAAGAAGAGGCCATGACGCTGGCCAACAGGCCCGAAAGGGTAGCAGCTTATATAGTAGATGCTGTTCTGGTATTTGGCGCCATATTTTTGGTATTAATGGTTTGGCGGTCTATGCCTGACCTGGGCGATACTATTTTAAACACTACGGCTTTAACCGTAATAGCCTTGCCGGTATACAGAACGTTTTGTCATTTGGCCTTAGGCCGGTCGCTCAGCAAAATGCTTTTTGGCATGCATCTGGTACAATACGATGGTTTGCCTCTAAGGCTTAGAAGTATATTTTTAAGGTCGTCTTTGGGCTTATCTTACGTTGCAATGGCCTTGGTGGTGGTGGCGTTTCAAACAGTTGCAGTGTTGCTGGCCTATGACGGCGAAGAAACTACTTTTATGCTGACCCTGGTTATGGGTGCCTTATACCTGTTGCTTTTGGCCTTAGACGGGTTCTGGCTGCTGTTCAGCAAAAACGGGCAGGCCCTGCACGATGTAATTGGTGGTACCCTGGTGGTTGCTACAACAAAGAACAGAAAGCCATGGCTGACCTTATTTTAGACCAGTTGCCTTATGACGAAGCCGACGCGGGGCCCGCCGCCGCAGGCTTTTGGCCCAGGCTGGTGGCCGGGTTGCTTGACCTGCTCATTGCCCTGGTGGTTACCTCGCCCTTGTCATTACCTATGGCATCTGTCATACTTGACAAAATGAACGGCGCAATTGCTCACCCGGAAGACCAGCAGATTAACCTTATTTTCGTGACTATACTGGTTGGGCTCAATGCCATTGTACTGGGCACCCTGCTTAACCTATTAGTGGTTGAGCGGCTCAGAAGGGCATCGGCCGGCAAGCGCATCATGAAACTAATCGTCATTAGCAGGGGCGGTGCCCGGCTAAGCATGGCACAAACCTGTACCAGAGCCATTTTTCTGCTCATTTTTGCCGCCGTACTATTTATTTGGGATGTTTTACTGTACTTCCCTATTAACGACATCTATACTGTAACCCCGCACATACCCAGGCAATTATTAGTTGCATTACTCATCTTATTGGGGGCAGCATTCATCATGCTGGGGTTAAACTGCCTCAGCATTGCATTCAGCAAAAGCAACCGTGCCTGGCACGACAAACTGGCCCGCACCACCTGTGTGCGGTTAAGTACTTTGGCAAACCTTGAAAGATGACACCCAATACCATACATCCAACCACGCCCGTGGTAGTATCGTAACCTAGTCTAGGTTTTGTTATAACCTAGTCTAGGTTTTGTTATAACCTAGTCTAGGTTTTGTTATAACCTAGTCTAGGTTTTGTTATAACCTAGTCT
>CAZXTW010000777.1:0-3484 GCA_964643525.1 uncultured Roseivirgaceae bacterium | reverse complement strand
TAACGGTGCCGGTACAGCCATAGCTACCGTTACTGATGATATTGACGGCCAACCCCGTGGCACCGTACCAGATATTGGGGCTGACGAGTTTACCCCTACCGGTACCAATGCAGAAGTGATAAGCCTGCGCCACCCTGATGCCCCATTTGCACCGGGTACTTATAACCTGACGGCAACCTTTAGAAACAGCGGTGCTGTTGCGATTGACTCAGTAACCATTAACTGGCTGGTAAACGGTGTGGCGCAAACGCCTTATGTATGGAAGGGCACTCTGGCCCCTGGCCAAACCACAGCCCCATTTACCATAGGCAGTTTTACTTTTAATGATGGGGTAGGGCATACCATTACTGCCAGTGTAGACAACCCCAACGGGGCCACTGATATTGACCCCACTGACAACAGCATAACCATTAACAACATTTATGCTACCCTAAACGGCACGTATACCATTGGTGGTGAAACCCCCGACTTTGCCACCTTTAACGCCGCAGCCAACGCGCTGCGGTATGGGGGCATTACTGGCCCTGTTACCCTGTTGGCGCGGCCCGGCACCTATACTGAGCAGGTTACCCTGTACCATGCAGCCGGGGCTGACCACCAGAACCGGATAACGTTTGAGGCTGAAAATGGCGACAGCACTTCTGTAGTTTTACAGCACAGTTCGCCCTCGAACAGCAACTGGGTGGTGCGGATGATTGATGCCGACTATTATACCCTGAACCGGTTAACCCTTGAAGCCACCAATGCTTCGTACCAGCGCATTGTGGTGTTAGAGCAGGGGGCCTCTAACAACCACTTTACCAATGCACGCTTTATTGGGCGCAATACCTCCAGCACCTCAACACACAGGGCTTTGGTATTTAACAGCTCATCAGGCACGGCCGAAAACTGTAATGAAAACCGGTTTAGCAACAATATTTTTCAGTATGGCTCACAGGCCTTTTACTACTATGGGGCAGGCAACAGCACCAGCACACGCGAGTTTGGTACTGTGGTAGAAAATAACCACATGCTGGGCCAGTACTATATGGGTGCCCGGTTTGAAGACCAGCAGGGGCTTAGTTTTAACAACAACGTGATTAGCACAGGTACTGGGTACTGCTGCTATTATGGGGTGTACCTGCAAGATGGGTACGGTACAGCCACCATTACCCGTAACCTCATTACCATGGGCCGGGGGGGCACGGGCATGTACATTTATAATATAGATGGTGAGGCTGGCAGCAGGCCACTGGTGGCCAACAATATGGTGAGTATGAATAACATCAACACCAATAATGCCTATGGCTTACAAGTGGGGCAGAATGACAATATGGATGTGTTCCATAATACCATACACCTGTATGGCCAGGCAGGACAAAACCGGTATACGCTGTATGCTGATTATAACCCCGGCACATTATTTTACAACAACAACCTGTCAAACACAGCAGGGGGGTATGCCATTTACTGGACCAACACAGGCAATGCAGGCAGCAGTGATTACAACAACCTGTACACCACTGGTGCGTACTTTGCGTATTGGAGTGGCGACAGGAACACGTTTGCCGAGTGGCAGGACGCCAGCAATAGAGGGGCCAACTCAATGCATGTAAACCCCCAGTTTAACAGCAATACTGACCTGCACACCAACGCCGTAAACCTGAATGGTACCGGTACCAATGAAGCCAATATTGCCATTGATATTGATGGTGACGCCCGCGATACCAACAAGCCTGATATTGGTGCTGACGAGTTTTTTCCTGGCACTGAAGATGCCAGCCTGGTACGTGTCTTATACCCACAGGTGCCTTTTCCGGCCGGCCTGAACGATGTGCGTGTAGAAGTGCTGAACAATGCCACTGAAGCCCTGACCACACTAACCATTGGCTGGCAGGTAAATGGCGTAGCACAAAGCCCGTTTGCATGGACTGGCAGCATTGCGCCCGGCCAACGCACACAGGTTACCATAGGCAACTTTCCTTTCGTGGGCGACTCGCTGTACAACATTCAAGCCTGGAGCCAACTGCCCAATGGCCAGACAGACCCCATACCAGGTAATGATACCACACAAATAAATGGCCTGTATGCCGCCATGCAGGGTACCTATACCATTGGTGGCACCGGTGCTGATTTTGATAGCTTTGGCCAGGCCCTGACAGTACTCAAAACAGGCGGTATTGTGGGGGCTGTTACCTTTCTGGTGCGTGACGGCCAGTACAATGAGCAGCTTGTTATACCTGAAATACTGGGGGCCAGTGACACCACACGCATTACCTTCAGGTCTGAAAGTGGCGACAGCACAGCCGTTAGGTTACACCACAGTGCCAACAGCACCTACCGGGCTACCCTTTATTTAGATGGGGCTGATTACCTGACCTTTGAGGGAATGACCATTGAGGCCACCGGCACTACCTACGGCCGTGTGGTTGAATTCAGGCGGGGGGCTACCCACAACCGTATTACTGGCAACGTGCTGAAGGCCGTAATCCGCAACTCTACTACCACCAACAACGCCATTGTGTACTCTGATGGAGGCAATGACAATACCTGGAACGACAACTACAATGAGTTTACCGGTAACTTGTTTCAAGACGGTACCTACGGCATGTACTGGGGGGGCTACAGCTCAAACAGCATTAACCTTGAAAAGGGCCTGGTAGTACATAACAATACATTTAGCAACCAGTACACGTACGGCGCTTACTTCTACAATCAGGAAGCAGGCAGCTACCTGCGCAATACAGTAACCAGCAACCGGCCTTATGGCAGCTATATTGGCCTGTACTGGCAAAATGTGTACAACAGCTACCGCATTGAACGCAACTATGTACAGGCGCCCAGCAACTATGGGGTGTATATGTATAACTGTGATGGCAACACCAACAGCCGGGGGCTGGTGGCCAACAATATGGTTGTTGTAAACGGCACCAATACTACCTATGCGTTTTGGCTGCGCTACTCGCAATATGTTGATGTGTTTTACAACACCTTTTTATCAAACGGTACCAACACCAGCATTGGTAACAACATTGCTTTTTACTTCTCTAACTCAGCAAGCCAATGCCGCTTTGTAAACAACAATATGGTTAACCTGGGCGGGGGCTATGCTTATTATAATGCCAATACCAGTGCCACCAGCCAGAGCGACCACAACAACCTGTACACCACAGGTAGCACAGTGGCCTACTGGAACGGCAACAGGGCTACCCTGGCCGACTTGCAGGCCCAAAGCAACAAAGACCTGAACTCTGTTTCAGTAAACCCCCAGCTGGTTTCTACCACTGACCTGCACGTAACGGCCGTAGGCCTGAACAGTGCAGCCCTGCCCCTGCCAGAGGTAACCGAAGATTTTGATGGCGAGCCCAGAAATACCATAAGGCCTGACATTGGGGCTGATGAGTTTACCACCTTTACTGAAGATGCCGCCGTGGTGGCCATTACGGCCCCGGTACGCCCCTTTGCAGTAGGTGCCAATGAAGTAAGGGTGCGCCTGCTAAATAAT
>CAZXTW010000776.1:0-3493 GCA_964643525.1 uncultured Roseivirgaceae bacterium | reverse complement strand
GGAATCGAAAAAGGCATCGAGCAGGGAATCGAAAAAGGCATTGAGCAGGGAGTAATAGCCATGCTTAAAGGTGGTAAGCACACTACAGTTGAAATTGCCCACCTCATGGAAGTGACCCTGGAACAGGTCAATGCCATCAAAGAAAAAAATGGTTTTTAAAACAGAAATTAGAAGAAAGAAGTAAGAGGTTAGAGCTTTGACCGCTTACCAGCATTTTAAAATGCAAGAATTAGATTTTAGAAATAGCCCCCATCTTCAGGCACAGGCCATAACCGTGTAGAAAATGTTAATCATGGCAGCCCCACTAACCTGCTGCCCCCTTCCTCTCATCTATAACTTCCTTTTACAACCGTTTACAACAGTAGCACTTAACTGCCAGGGCTAATCCTTTGGCTTACAACTCTATTCGCCCGGCCCTGTATAACCTACCGGCCCCATTAGTATTATTCCAGAATAAGCAATCAAATTAAATGCTCTAAGTCTTCCTATAAAGGCTATTGATATACTCTTTCTTCGATTATACTTCGATTAACAAATAGTATAGGCTCATATATTTCATATTGTCCTATTATAAGTGTATACTTGCCATAAATCAGAGAATCAACACCAGTAAACTGAGCAGTCATGGCAATTGTAGTTGATAATATTTATACCAAAGGCATTAGCGGGCGCGTGGGTGATGCGCTGCTGTATAAGCAGTATGGCAATAAAACAGTGGTAACGGCATTTCCCAGACTGAGTAGCCTGGCCCCCAGTGCGCGGCAACTGGCGCAACGCAAAAAATTTGCTCTGGCCGTGCTCAAAACACGGCAATGGCTGCAACAGAAGGCCAAAAGGCAGTTTTTACTGGGCTTAAAAAATAAATGGAACAGCCTGAGTGCCTACCATGCCGGTATTAAATACCTGATGCTACAGACAGAGCCTGCCAACCCAACAACAGCAGCAACCATTGCACAAACACAGCCCACAACAGCCCAAGCCACCACTGAAAAAGCAGCCTCACAACCCAATAAAGCCACTTTTACCACCAATAACCAACAGCACACCCCATTACCTGATGAGTAATTCTGCCCTGATCGAGATCTTCAAGAGGACCACATCTAATTTCTGAACTCTAGCTTCGAAGCTCTAACTTCTTATTTCTTACCTCTAGCCTCTTACTTCTAAACCCTAAATTAGAAATAACGCTGGCGGATGGTACCATGCTTGTAGGCGGCCAGCAGGTCTTTCAGGTTGGCTATCTCTTCGCGCACGCGCTTGCCCTCGTCAAGGTCGCTTACCAGCAGCATATCTTCATTTTGCTGCAGCACCGTGCGTGACGAGGCAATGTCCAGCTCTTCTTCAATGGCCTTCTTGGTGCTTTCAAAGGGCTGGTGGGCCACCAGCTGCATGCCCCAGGCATCATAAATAACGCTATAGCCTGCTATGCCTGTTACCTTATGGTAGGCCTTGGCAAAGCCCCCATCAATTACAAACAGTTTGCCGTTGGCTTTCACGGGGCTCTCCCCTTTTTGCACCACCACCGGTACGTGGCCGTTTAAGATGTGCGAGTTATCAGGGTCCAGGCCAAAGCTCTCTAAAATCATACGGCAGCTGGCCTCATCATCACGGTATTTGTAGTAGGCATTCTTATGCTCTTTGCGGGCGGCGGTGTCGTCAATAAAATAGCGCTCAAAGGTGGCCATCTTGTCTTTGCCGAATATGGGGCTGCCCGGCCCGCACCAGAGGTACCACATCATATCCTGCCCATACAGGCGCTCGGGGCTGCCGGGGCGCTCTGTGTAAGCACTGCGCGCAATGCGATCCAGGTGGTTCAGCAGGTCGGGGCCCTTCAGCGTTTGGCCGTCAAAAGTAAAGCTTTGCAGGGTGCCGTCATCATTCAGGGGAATGCAGCCATGGTACAGCAGGCAATTGTTGGTGGTGCTGTACATAGAGCCCTTTTCATACAAAAAGCGGGTATGCTGCTGCAGGCGCTTGCTGTGCTGAAAGGAGGCAATCAACCCCTCTACCAGCGCGGCTTCATCTGCCGTAAGGGCCGTAGGGTTGGCAGGGTCAATGGTAGGAAAAAAGGTATCATTCAAGGGGTAGGCCTTGCTATCAATGGTGACCGTACCGGCGGCCAGGTCAAGGCCGCGCAGCAGGCGGCGGTTGTCCAGCTCAAAGTCAGGCCTGCGGCTAATAATGCCATCTTCCAGCTTAAACTGAATAATGGTCATGGCCTTGTGCATAATGCGGTTCAGCCAGTGCTCGCTCTGGTTCAGTAGCTGCTCTATGGGCACCTTGGGGTCAAAAATCAGGCTTTCGTCTTGCTTGTAATGCTCAATGGCAAACGAGGCCAGCGGAATGAGGTTAATGCCATACCCCCGCTCAAGCGTGTTGGTATTGCCATAACGCAGCGACAGGCGGATTACATTGGCAATACAGGCTGCCGAGCCGCAGGCCGCCCCCATCCAGATAATGTCATGGTTGCCCCACTGAATGTCAACACTCTGGTGCTCCATCAGGGCATCTACAATATGCTCGGCACCAGGGCCCCGGTCATAAATATCGCCAATGAGGTGCACCTTATGGATGGAGAGTCGCTGGATAAAGCGGGCAAAGGCAATGATCAGTTTATCAGCTTCGTCAATATCAATAGCCGTCTGTATCAACTGCTGGTAGTAGGCGCGTTTGTGTACCTGAGTTTTGCGCTGCATCAGCAGCTCACTGATAATCATGCCGTAATCGCTGGGCAGCAGAGTGTCGTTTTTGCGTGTGGCGTAAATAGCGCTAAACGCACGAGCCACCTTAACCAGGCGACGCAGGGTGGTTTCGTAAAACTCATTAATATCATCGCAGGTGGCCTTGAGTATCTCTACCTTCTCTTCCGGGTAATAAATGAGGGTAGCAAGGGTGCGGATGTCGTTTTCGCCAATTTCGCCTTCAAACATGCGCTCCAGCGTACGCCTGATGGTACCGGCCCCATTGCGCAACACATGCTCAAACGATTCATGCTCGCCATGCACATCGCTAATAAACAGCTCGGCCCCCTTGGGCAGGCTCAGCAATGACTCTAACAGTATTATTTCTTTGCCCACAGCCGCTGCGTTGGGGTATTGTGCAGACAGCAGCTTTAGGTATTTGACCTTATCAATTGATTGCATAGATTAGGATGTTTCGGCACATATTGCATTACGTCTTTAAAATTACAATAATCAGTTTGTCAAGGGTAATTATTCTGCATTCAGTTTATCTTAGACATAAGCAAACAACACAAACAAAATGGCAATAGGTAATTTCAATACGGCCAACCAAACCTACCGGATGCTAATGGGTAACGGGTTAACCTATTCAGTGCCCAGGTTTCAACGTGATTATAGTTGGACCGATGAAGAGTGGGATGATTTATGGCAAGACATATTGCATATACTATCAGAGGAGGTTAGCGGTTCGCATTCAACTCAGTAATTTTATCATTGTCAACTGTTGCACTATATATATCAAAAATGTTATC
>CAZXTW010000775.1:0-3508 GCA_964643525.1 uncultured Roseivirgaceae bacterium | reverse complement strand
GTAGTGGCCCTGCTGCTGGTGGCGGGCACTGCTGCCCTGCAACTGGGCCTATGGCCCGCAGCCCAAACGGTGCTGAGCCAAACCGAAGGGGTAAGCACCTACCAGCTGCCAGATGGTACGCAGGTAACCCTGCGCGGCAACAGCAGCCTAGCCTATACCCCCGCCTTTAATGACCAGGCCCGCGAGGTAACGCTTACGGGCGAAGGCTTTTTTGAGGTGCAGCGTGATGAAAGCCGCCCCTTTGTCATTACCCAGGGCCAGGCGCAGGTAAAGGTACTGGGCACCGCCTTTTTGGTACGGCCCACCGGCACCGGCACCAGCGTGCTGGTGCAAGAAGGCAAAGTGGCCTTTGGCACGGCCAATGAAGCTGTATTGTTAACCGCAGGCCAGGCCGCCCATTATGACGGTACCCGCAACCACCTGGAAAAAACAGCGGCTGATATGAACGACCTGTCATGGAAAACCGGCACGTTAACCTTTACTGATGCCCCCCTGGCCTATGTGTTAGCTAAGGTAAGTAACCATTACAGCATACAGTTTACACCCCTGCAGGCCAATACCTGCCGCCTAACCACCACCTTTAGCCACCAGCCCCTACCTGAAGTACTTGAAGAGCTTGCCCTGCTAACCGGGGCTACTATTGACCAGGCCAACACTACTTATACTATGAAAAACTACCAATGCCAATGACACGCCACTTGTTTCAATCAATTGTTCTGTTGTTCACTTTGCTAAGTGTGCATGCTGCCACCGGCCAGGATGTGCTGAGCCAGCAGGTGCCCCTGACCATACAGGGGGGCACCCTGGCCGGGGCGCTGCACCAGCTGGAAGAAGCTACCGGCCTTACCTTTGCCTACCTCAACAATGTATTAGAGGCAGAGGCAGCGGTAACCTGCCAGGCCACGGCCACTGTACGCACCCACCTGGATGCCCTGCTGGGCCCCGGCTACCAATACAAGGTGCTGGGCAGCAAGGTGGTGATTAAAAAGAAAGCCGCCCCCCGCAAGCCGGGGGCGGCAAAGGGCGGGGGCACGATGGCCCTGAGCGGCACCGTGACCGATGCCAGCAGCGGCGAGCAGCTGATTGGCGCCACCCTACAGGTGCTTGAGGCCAACGCCGCCCTGGCCACCAATGTGTATGGCTACTATGCCTTTAGCCTGCCGCCGGGGCCCTATACCCTTGAGGTGCGCTTTGTGGGCTATGCCGTGCAGCGGTTGAATGTAAACCTGACGGCCAACCAGACACTGAACATTGGCCTACAGGCCGATGAAACGGTGCTGCAAGAGGTGGTGGTAGAAGCCAGCGCCGAAAGCCCCACCCAAACCGTGCAAATGAGCAGCCACCGCCTAAGCATTGAAGCCATTAAACGGCAGCCCGCCTTTTTGGGCGAGGTAGACGTGCTAAGCAGCATTACCCTGCTGCCCGGCGTAAGCAAGCTGGGCGAGGGCTCGCCGGGCTTTCATGTGCGGGGCGGGGCGGCAGACCAGAACCTGGTGCTGCTTGATGAAGCTTACGTGTACAACCCCAGCCACCTGCTGGGCTTCTTTTCAGTATTTAACCCCGATGCCCTGCGCGATGTGCAGCTCTATACCGGGGGCATGCCTGCCCGCTTTGGGGGGCGGGCCTCCTCGGTGCTTGACATTCGCCAGAAGGAGGGCAGCATGGAACGTTTCAAAGGCACAGGCGGCATTGGCCTGGTAAGCAGCCGCCTCACGGTAGAGGGGCCCATCAAAAAAGGCAAGGCCTCTTTTTTGGTGGCAGGCCGCCGCACCTATGCCGATTTGCTGTACAACGCCCTGCGCAACAGAAGCAATAATGAAGATGTATCCATTTACTTTTACGACCTGAATACCAAGCTTAACTATAAGATTGACGACCGCAACCACCTGTACCTGTCGGGCTATTTTGGTGAAGATGTAAGCAAGCTGGACCAGTCTTTTTCCTTCCGCTGGGGCAATACCACAGGCACCTTGCGCTACAACCGCATTATTAACCCCAAGCTGTTTGCCAACTTCTCGTTTATATACAGCAACTACCGCTACCGCCTGGGCGAGGTGGACAACCTGTATGATTTTGACTGGATTTCTGAACTGCGCGATTACCAGGGCAAGGGTGAGCTGACATGGTTTGCCAACAACCGGCTAACGCTGCACGCGGGCTTTTCTGCCATATGGCACCGGTTGGAGCCCGGCCGCATACGGGAACGCGACAGTGAAGAGGGCCTGAATGACAGCTACCGCGTACAAACCGAACGTGCCCTGGAACCGGCGGTGTTTGTAGAAGCTGAGCATAAAGTAACTGACCGCCTGACGCTGCGCTATGGCCTGCGGGGCAGTGGCTGGCTGGCTTATGGCCCGCTGGATGTGTACCAGTACAGCACACCGGTGCCACGCAATGAAAACGAAATTACTGATACGGTGCGCTACAGCGGCGGGCAGGTAATTGAGCAGTTTTATAATGCTGAACCCCGCTTTAGCGCACACTACAGCCTGCGCAACAGCCAGGCGGTGAAGCTAAGCTACCAGCGCACGGTGCAGTACCAGCACCTGGTATCGAACACCACCAACGCCACCCCGTTGGATATCTGGAAGGGCAGCGGCCCTTATATATCGCCGCTGCGTAGCCAGCAAATTGCAGCCGGCTATTACCGCGATTGGCGGGAGGGCGACTGGCACTTTTCGGCAGAGGCCTATTACAAACGGATGGAAGACCTGTTGGAATACCGCGACGGGGCCGAGCTGATACTGACCAATACGCTTGAAACACAACTGCTGCAGGGGCGGGGGCGTGCCTATGGGTTAGAGCTACAGCTAAAAAAGCAGTACGGCCGCCTGCAAGGGCAATTGAGCTATACGCTGGCGCGCACCGAGCGCAAGGTGCAGGGGGCCGATTTTACTGAAACAGTCAACCAGGGGCGGTGGTATGCGGCCAATTATGACAAAACGCACGACGCTACCGCCAGCCTGCACCTGAACCTGAACAAAAAGCTGCGCCTCAGCGCCCTGTTTCAGTATGCCACCGGCCGCCCGGCCACCTTCCCTGACGGGCGCTACCAGTTTGAAGGTACGGTTATACCCAACTATGGTGCACGCAATGGCGAGCGCCTGCCCAACTACCACCGCCTTGACCTGAGCCTTGACATACAAAACAAGCACCGCCCCGGCAGCCGCTGGCGCAGTTACTGGAATGTATCTATCTACAACCTGTACGGCCGCCGCAATGCCTACTCCATCTTTTTCAGGCAAAACGAGGTGCAAACCCTGCAAACAGAGGCCCGCCGCCTGTCCATACTGGGTTTTGTGTTTCCGTCAGTTTCATACAATATTGAATTTTAACAGCTATGATGCCCATACTTACTCTGCTTACACCCCCTGCCTTCCGGTTAGCGACCCTGGCCTTTACCCTGCTGGTTGTGGCCACCGCCTGTGAAGATGCGGTAACCATTACCCTTGAAAACCGCACCCCCCAGGTGGTGGTATGTCGCTGTCGAATCTACCACCCCGACGTG
>CAZXTW010000774.1:0-3516 GCA_964643525.1 uncultured Roseivirgaceae bacterium | reverse complement strand
GGTCTGTATTGCGCGAGCCGCGATGAATCGACAGCGCTACCTTATGGGGCGGGAAATGGCTCAATGCGGGCCAGCAGGTCAGTGGCCAGCTGGGCGTATTCGTGGGGGGCGGTTTTGAACTTGCGTGATACGCCTACGTTCAGCAGGTGGTCATAATCCAGCTTTTGCGAAGCGGCATACACCAGGTAGCGCTCCAGCATAAACACTTTTTTACGGCGTATCAGGTATTCCAGGTACTTGGTGCGCACGCTGCCATAAATGTACTCTTCCTTAGTCAGTGGGGCTGGTGGGTACGGCTCAGGCTTGTAGTCGGCCAGGGCTTCAGCCACCGCCTCCAGGCCGGGCAGTGCCCAGTGGTGTACTGCCAGCGTGGTCTCGGCAATGGCAATATTGCGCTCTTTAAACTGGTTGAGCACCTGGTTCTGAGCGGCGTTCTTATTGTCATCAACCTGCTTACCCAGGTGTACCAGGGCCGACTGGGCCAGCGGAAAGCGCTTATCGCCCGAAGTACCGATGTAATAGTAGTGTTGGCTGCTGTGGGTAAAATCCCACAGATATACGCAAAAGCCCTGTTGCAGCACGCTGCCAGGGATGTTAAAAGTGCTATGGGTATAGTGAAAGTCCATTAAAAGCCAATTATACAGATTAATTGACAATGGAAAATGGAGAGTTAAGAATTATTTACCCAAAGGGCAATGAATATTTCACCTCTGAGCCCGCAGCTTGGTTCATTAACCACTTTCAATTACCAAGTATCAGTTAATTGATGTGTATATTTGATAGATGCTTGACCGTAATCATTCTAATTATGGATACAAAAGAAATTATTAAGCGTAGAGTAATCAAAGGTATAGAAGGTGTGGATAACATAGAGCTGTTACTCGCATTAGAAGCACTTCTTCAGGCTACTCATGCCACCAAATCAGAGAATACTTTAACACAGTCTCAAAAGACTATGCTAAAAATGGCTGAGGATGATATAAAAAATGGTAGAGTAATTAGTCAAGAAGAATTGACAAAACAAGAATTAGCATGGCTGTTAGAAAAGTGATTTGGTCTCGAACAGCAGCCAGACAAAGAAGGAATATTTTAGAATTTTGGAAACACAATAATCAATCGCACGCCTATTCACTCAGGGTACTTCAGCAAAGTAATGATAAGACATCTTTAATTGCCGAAAACCCAGAGATATACCCTCAATCTGAGTTTCCGAATATGAGAGTTGCTCATATGGGTAACTTTAGTATTTACTACCTAATCAGAGAAAAGGAGATTTTAATCACGGCATTCTGGGACAATAGGCAAAACCCCGATGATATAGTTAAATACCTGAAAAGCCATATATAGCCCTTAAACAGCGCAATAACCCTAACCCATAAGGCCGTGTACCGATGCTTTATAAGCTTATCCAGTCCCCTCCTTGCAAGGCACATTATCAATTTTCAATTAATTTGGTGGCATGAAGAAGAACATCATCCATAAGTATTATAAGAAGGTTTTTGATGATTACACGGTGTTGGTACAGGTAGAGCCAGACGCCCACCGGGGCATGGAGCTGATTATACACCCCGATGGTAAGGTTGAAAAGACCAAGATGACGTTTGATGAAGAGATTTTTGATGACCTGGCTCACGATGGCTTTGCCGAAGCCTCTGCCCTTGAGTTTAACCTGTATATGAAAGGGCTGGTGCAATGAAGGACGCCCAGGAGTATTTGTGGAATGAGCAGGCCTATATGGTTACCTCGTACGATGTAGATTTTACGAACCGCCTGAAGCTGAGTGCCCTGCTGCGCTTTTTTCAGGAAACGGCCCAGGCCAACGCCAGCCAGCTGGGCTTTGGGTATGACCACCTGCGAGCCCATGGCTATTTTTGGGCCTTATTGCACCTGCATGTTGAGCTTGCAGGGCTACCCAAATGGGGCGAAACAGTGGTGGTACGCACCTGGCCCAAGGGCATTCATAACCTGTTTGCCCTGCGCGATTATTTGGTAACCGACAGCCATGGCCAAGTGCTTTGCCGGGCCACCAGCAGCTGGCCTATGCTACAGGCCGATAGCCGCCGCCCGGTGCGCATTCAGGAGGCCTTTCCCACCTTCCCTACCCCAGCGTTGCCTGAGCACGCGCTGGAGCCACTGGCTCCACGCTTAAAACTGAAACAGCCCCTGCCCCTGCACCACACCTATACGGTGCGTTATACAGACCTTGACCACAACCACCACGTAAATAATGTGCGATATATTGATTATGTGATGGACTGCTTTGGGCTGGCCCAGCTTACTGAGCAGCGTGTGCAGCAGTTTACGATTAATTTTACCGGTGAGGCACGGCATTTAGATGAGCTGGCCCTGCATTGCGGCACACTAACCAACACACCCAATACCTGGGGGGTAAAGGGCCTGAAGCCCAACGGCCAAACCAGCTTTTCTGCCCAGCTGGCCTTTACCAGCCAGCAACCGTAAAGTAAAAACACCCCAACTGGCCTTACGTTATTTTTAGTGGCTTATTGGCACAGAAGGCTGTTATGGCAACAAAAACCGCGTTACTATGGCTTACGCTATGCAAAGAAATAGGCCAGTTGTTTTAGCAATGAATAACTTTTTGCTATATTTCTGAACTTGTGGTTTACTAATGATTTGAGTGCTTTTAGGGTAATTTTCACCATTATTGTTGTTGCAATGGGCCTGCTTACCTTGTTGCCCTGGATTGATACGGGCATATTATGGTTAGAGCTGGCCGCCAACCTACGCATGTATTACGCCGCCTTTTTATTAGGGCTGTTGGTGGTACTGTTGGTACGTTGGGAGCGCCGCCTGTTGTTGGCTACCTTTTTGCTGTTAAGCCTCAATTTGGCCGAACTGGTAAGCCTCTATATGCCCACGCCTGAGGCGCCAACCTTAACTACCCAACCGCTGCGCCTAATTAATGTAAACTTATGGAGTGCCAACCCCTACTACCAACCTGTGCTTGATTATATTTTACAGAAGCAGGCCGATGTGGTGGTGGTAGAAGAATTGAACGGCCGCTGGATGGACGACCTTGAGCCCGTTTTTAATGAGTACCCCTACCGCAAGCTGGCACCCCGCACCGGTAACTTTGGCATTGGTATACTGAGTAAAAAGCCCATTTTACAAGCCCGCGTAATGGATATTGAAGGGGCTACGATGCCTACCATTTGCGCAACCATTGAGCATGACGGAGAGTGGATAGATATTATTGCCACACACGCCCCGCCACCCATTGATGAGCAGCATTGGCAGTGGATGCAGGTGCATGCCGACTCATTAATGAGCCTTAACAGCCGGGCATTAAACCCAATTGTACTTGTGGGTGACTTGAATATGACATCGTTTACGCCCAGTTTCAGGAAGCTTACCAAAGGCCTGGCACTGCGCGATACACGCATAGGCTTTGGCCTGCAGCCCAGCTGGAATGCGCAGAATTACCTGATGCATTTTGCCATTGACCATTGCCTGGTAAGCGACCGCATAGCGGTGATGAAACGCGAGCTGGGCCCC
>CAZXTW010000773.1:0-3518 GCA_964643525.1 uncultured Roseivirgaceae bacterium | reverse complement strand
GTAAGGCCAAAAAATGGCTCAAAACCAAAGCTACTGTTAACGCGTAGCTTTTTTGTTGTTGCCCTTAATCAACAGGGTAGGGAATGAACAAAAAGTTTGTAAAGCCTTCATCAATTACAAACAGGCAGCAAAACTCACTGGGGTCTTTGTAGTTGGCTTTAAATGCCTCTATCTTATCTGGCTCAATTAACTTTAGTTGGGCAAACTCATCTAAAAATGAAGCATAGTAGCTCCACTCGGTACCCAGTTCGCCAGCAGCCAGTAATATTTGGCCCAGGTGCAGGTCTTTCCGTTTTGAAATGATAAATATGGGGTGGTCAGAAAAGCCCCGTTTTTTAATCTGGTAGGCAGCCTCACGCAGGGTGTCTGATACCTTAATAAAATCTTGCGATATTTTACCGAGATACTTCCCGCTCAGCTCAGGGTCGTTTTCAATCTGTTGTGCCATTTATTGGGTGGTAGCTAAGAGTTGCCATTTTTATTCAAAATTACTGCAATTTTCAAAGCCTTCAAAGGTGGCCTGCGGTATGTATAGCTGTCCTTACTCCACTTGCATTAATCACCCTAACTTTTTTTAAACAATGACAGTACCGGCCAGAAAAAGCGCTTGCCCAGGCTGATGTCAGTACCCAAGGTGGGGATGTACAACAGCTCTACCCACTCGCCAAAGGGCTGGTCAGTAATCATTTCGGTATAGGTGGCTGAGGGGTTCAATAGTTGTTCATTCAGTTGCGCCCTGCCCTCAGGGTCAAATACCTTGTCAAGAATGGCCTGCTCAATATGTGCATCCAGAGCCTGCATCAGTGCTACAAATGCTTCAGCCATAATTTTGCTGTATTCATGCGATGGCGTTAGCCGGGCCAGGCTACTCAGGTGAATACTTTCCCGCACCTCATTGGCCAGGTGCAAATGGGTTGACCATTGCTCGTCCATAGTCAGCAACGCCACCTGTTTGTACAGCGCAGCTACCTCACTTTCTGTGCAGCTACTGGCCAGTGCGGCCTGCTGCTCGGCTGTACCAAGGGCATCAACAGGGTGGTAGCCGTACATCAACACGGCCTCCCGGTTTTCCTGAAACAGCTGCCGCTGGTTTTCAAGCACCTCCGCGTAGGTGCCCAGGGTACTTCTAATTTTATAGTGCTGCGCTTCTACCTTTTGCTGCACACGGTTTACGGCTTTAGTAATCAACGGATGTGTCAATGGCCCATGCTCATCCTTACGGTTGCTTTTGGTTATCAGCTCGGCCACCCCAAAATCAGCCAGCAAACTGTCTTCCAAGCTAATGATAAAACGCGATTGGCCGGGGTCGCCTTGGCGCCCGGCGCGCCCGCGCAGCTGGTTATCAATGCGATTACTTTCGTGCCGGTAGGTGCCAATCACGTACAGGCCACCCAAAGCGGTTACTTGCGCGTAGGTATCAGCATCACCTTCCCCAAGTTTAATGTCGGTGCCCCGGCCAGCCATGGCAGTACTCACAGTAATGCTGCCCAGCTGCCCGGCGTGGCCAATCACTTCAGCCTCTTTGGTGCTTTCTTTGGCATTGAGCAAGCGCACCGGTAGACCCTTTGCCTGCAGCAGGGTGGCAATACGTTCTGACTCCTCTATACTTTCAGTACCTACCAATACAGGCTGCCCGGTTTGGTGGGTGTTAATTACCTCCTGCACAATGGCTACTGTTTTTTGCTGTTTATTATGAAAAACCATATCGGGCAGGTCTTTCCTGATCACGGGCTTTTCGGTAGGCAGGGCAACCACTTCTAGACCATAAAACTCCCTGAACTCCTTTTTGGCAGTAAGGGCGGTGCCCGTCATACCCGACAGGAAGTTATAGTTGCCCAGAAAACTCTTCAGTGCAACGGAGCCCAGCAGCTGTGTGCTGGCGCTCATGGGCAGTTGCTCTTTGACTTCAATAGCAGCTTGTAGGCCATCGGGCCACCGCCGGCGGTCGGCCACCCGGCCAGTAAACTGGTCTACCTGTTCAACCTTATTGTTTTTAATAATATAGTCATGGTCTAACCTAAGCAAAAAGTGGGCATGTAGGGCCTGGTTTACCGCGTTGAGGGTGTAGCCGTAGGCTGGGCTGTAGAGGTTATCAATTGCCAAAGCAGCCTCTACTGCCTGCTGCCCAGCTTCTGTCAGGTAGGCCTGGTGGGCCGCAGGGTCAGTTTCTACATGCTTGCCGGGTTGTAGTTGGCGTACCATTTCAGCAATATGGTGCAAATGCTGGCCACCTTGGGCTTTGTTTTTAGAAATAACCAGGGGTACGCGGGCCTCATCAATCAAAATAGAGTCTGCCTCATCAACAATTGCGGCGTTGAAGCTACGGTGCACGCGGTCAGCAGGGCGGTATACCCTGTTGTCACGCAAAAAATCAAAGCCAGCCTCCCTGGCGGTTACATAAGTAATGTCACAGGCGTAGGCTTTTTGCCGCTCGGCAGGAGTTGATTGCTCAGTTACAAACCCTACGCTATAGCCAAGGTAGCCATACACAGGTGCTGTCTGTTGGGCATCACGCTGGGCCAGGTAATCGTTAAACGTAAGTACATGCACCCCGTTACCGTTCAGGGCATGATAGCACGCGGCAAATACTGCGGCCAGTGTTTTACCCTCGCCGGTTTTCATTTCTACTATATTGGGGGCTGTCAGGTAAGTGCCAGCCAGCAACTGGCTATTAAACGGCCTGATTCCCAGGGTGCGCTCAATGGCCAGCGATACCAGTGCGTGGTGCACCACAACCAGGTCATGGCTTTCTTTATTGGGGTATTGAGCCTGTAGTGCCTGGTATTGTTGCTTTAGTGCTGTGTCTGTAAGGCCCTGTAGCGAGTTAGCAGCCGCTTGGATTTTACTCAGTAGTTTAATTGACCGTTTGGAATGCTGCCGCTGCCTGTTATACTTCATAAGCCAATGATAAACATAATTATGCTCAATAAGCTACATTAAGTATTTCAACAAACGGCTTGAAAAGCTTCCGCTGCCTGGTGGCTTAAAAGTACCCTGGTTATTGTATGGTAATGGGTATAGCCTCTATTGTGCCTTCGCGCGGGTATTTAAGGTTGCCAGCCTTGTGGTCAAACAGGCCGTTCAGGTTGTTGCCGGCAGGGTCTTCTAACCGTGTATTCACATAAAGGGTGTAGCTGCCACTGGCCCAGGACTGGGCTGGCCAGAAGGCCCACTCAGTTTCATCTTTGCCAATGGCAATTGTGCCTGGTACCTGCTTGTTATTTGTATCAGAAACCAGTAGCCTGTGTTTTAACGAATGGTAGCAATGGGGTATAACAAGCAGTAGACGTACTGGTTGTTTTGACTCTTTTAGCCAATAGCAGATTTTATAAGCGGTGTTTCAATAGGGTAGGCTAACTGTACAGATGGCATCAAATAAAGATGAAAAAGGCAGCTTTAACATTGATTGCAACAGGGGGGCTTTGAATTTTAAAATCGCTCATAATTGCTTTGCTTTACCCTGGTTAAGCCAGGCCAACTAAATATTGCCACATGAAAAACTTCTCTTACCTCGTGAT
>CAZXTW010000772.1:0-3522 GCA_964643525.1 uncultured Roseivirgaceae bacterium | reverse complement strand
TCATTGGGTATGTAGGGTATGTAGGGGCCACCAGCAACAACGGCAGCAACCTGCTTGTAGCTGTAGCAGGCCTGGTGCTGTGCTACACCTGGTACCGGCTGCTTAAAAGTTACCGCCAGCTCAACAGCACTAAGTTTGGGGTAATTGTCAAATTAGAACAACAACTGCCGGTGGCGGCCTTTGCTGAAGAATACGAAGCGTTGAAAAAGGGCATTGGTAAAAACAAGTACAGGTCATTATCTGCCACTGAAAAAAACGTGCCATACATCTTTGGGCTGTTGCACAGTACGGCGCTCATCTACTTCTTCATCAGTTGGGCCAGCACCTAAGGCCTGCCCCGTAACCACAACAAACACCTGGCACTACAAACCTAAACTCCCAAACCACCCCACCAAACCCCACCACCACCCCACCAAACCCACTGAATCAGACCACCAAAACCCCGAACCACCCCATGAAACCCCAAAAAATCCCCTAAAACCACAACGCAACATCCACCTTTTATGGGATGCGCCATGGCCAGGCTTACTTTACCTTTGTTGTAGTTAATAATCATTTAAATTTTAGTTATTATGTTACACACAACTCAAGAAGAATTATTCACGAATGCCGAAGAGTATGCTTTAGGTGGTGGCCCGCAATCAAACGAGGGCAATACCAGTGGTGAGGGTGGTCAAACGGGTGGCACGACAACTTCTGACGATGAGCACATCAGACCAGGTGATGAGTCTGATATGCCTGATGAAGATGAAATGGAGCATATAAGGTAAGGGGAAGAACTTCAGTGTTTTTAAAGTTAGCTTGAATTAGCTGGTTGAAGGCAGCATGACATACTCGTCTGTTGCCTTTATTTTTAATGTTTTGAAAGAGTATATAATAAATATTTGTTAGTAATATTTATTATATATTGTAAGTAGTAACCTCTGTTATTGTATGAATAAGCGTTTTGTGTTGTTAGCCCTTTTAATATTTCTGCATATAGTCAAATGTGTAGAAGGTCGTCAATCAAAAATTGATAGTACAAAAACGGTTCTTGATGAAGCGAAAGATCAGATTACCAGGGTAAAAGCATTACATGAGCTATCTTTTCTCTATAATAGGAGGCAAGCAGATTCAGCAATGTTTTATGCGAGAGAAGCTGAAAAAATTACTGACCTATTAAAAAACCTTGACTTAATAATAACTACAAACAATAGAATTGGATATGCTTTCATGAGCGTAGAACGCCTTGACTCTGCCCTTAAATACTATACAAAAGGCTTTAATCTAGAAATGGAGCGGGAGTATCCTTCTGGTTTAGGAAGGTCAAACATGAATCTGGGCTTAGTATTTAGAAGAAAAGGCAAATTAAAGAAGGCTATAAATCATTACAGAGCCTCTATAAAGTACTTTTTAGAAGCAGAGGGTGAGGATACCCTAAAGATTGGTGCAGTGTACCATAACCTCGCTAATTTATATAGAGACAACCATCAATACGATAGTGCAATGATTGCCTTTGAGCAAAGTATGGCCATTAGAGAAAAAAATAACCAGCAGGTTAAGCTAGGTATAAGCTACAGTAATTATGCTTCGTTATTGGCGCACGTAGGTGATAATGGCCAGGCACTTACTTATTATAAAAAAGCCATAACATTATTCAGAGAACAGGGAAAGCTTTCAGAGCTATCGAATGCTTTTACTAATCTGGGGAATAGCCTACGGTTGGAGCATCGACTTGATTCTGCAAAAGATGTATTGAAGCGTGCTATTGCTTTAAAGAAGAATGGGGGTTTTGTTCCCACGTTGCCAAGCACTTACCTTCATATGGGTAACGTTTATCTCGAAGAACGTGAGTATGATTCTGCAAAAGCTTGTTATGACAGCGCGCTCATACATCTAGAGGGTTTATACAAACCAAGAGTGTTGGCCATGACTTACAATGCGATGGGTGTTTATTGGTGGAGGCAAAATGAGTTAGATTCAGCGATGTTATGGGTTAAAAAGGGGTATGAAGCATTTCAAGAATCAAGTAGCCCTATTATCCGCCATGAACTGCTTTTCAATTTGGTTTGCTTATCTCAAGACAATAATGATTTAGCATCAGCACAGAAATACACCCAAGAGTTACAGGAGGCCTTAAAAGAGTTAGAAAAAAGAAAAATATCATTTTATAAAATGAGACATGAATTGGCGGTATCTAAACTCCGGCTGGAAGCAGCAAATGCAACCATTTCTGCCCAGAAAGTGCAGAGGTACAATAACCAGCTAATATTTGGGTTAGTGATTGCTTTGTTGTTGCTGGTAGTAGGAGCTTTATTGTTTAGTTTGTATTACAACAAAGAAAAAAGGAAAAAAGCAGAAGAGGCGGCCAGGAGAATCAAAGCTGAGGCTGAAAAAGTTGAAGCTGACAATAAAATTGATCAACTAATACAGGAGCAGGCTACAAAATTTCAACAAGGTTTGGTAGAAGGGAGCGATATTGAAAGAGAAAGATTAGCTAAAGATTTGCATGACCGGATTGGGGCCTTGTTAGTTTCGGTTCAGATTCAGTTCAAAGCACTGGAGTCTTCCAAACAACTATTTTCTGAGGCACAAGCTAAACAATACGAAACCGCCGTAACAATTTTGGATGATTGTATAGACCAGCTGCGTACTATTGCCCATGACTTGGATTCACCTGTACTAAAGCGATATGGCCTGGTAGCAGCTTTGGCCGACTTTTTAGAAAATTTGAAGGGAGTGAGCCCTGTTGCATTTAAGTTTATTTATAGAATAAAAGAATTACGCTTGCCATTAAAGATTGAACGTCACTTATTTAATATAACCTGTGGCCTTATAAGTAATATTCTCAAACATTCAGGTGCAGAAGAAGCTTCAGTACAAATTTTACAGATTGAAGAGGATATAGTGCTGACTGTTGAAGATGATGGTGTCGGGTTTAAAGTAAATACAAAAGACAGACAGACCGGAATGGGGCTTCAGAATATTCAAGAAAGGGCAGCCTCAATTGATGGTATTGCTGAATTTGATTCAGCACCAGGAAACGGTACTACTGTTACTGTTAAGGTACCTTATAGAAAATTACCAAAGCTATGATAAAAGTATTATTGGCCGATAATGAGCAGATATTGCTAGATGGTCTGGGCGCTTTGTTGCGTGAAACAGATGAAATAAAACTGGTAGCAACTGCAAGAGACGGACAGGAAGCAATAGCCCTGATAGAGGTGCACACCATAGATGTAGCTATTTTAGATATTAGAATGGAGCCTATGGATGGGCTGGAAGCTGCACTTTACCTTAGGGGTAAATACCCCAACTTAAAGATATTGATGCTTACGCTGCATAAAGAGCCATCAATGATTAAAAAAGTGGTAGAAATGGGCATTGAGGGGTACGTGCTCAAAGAAAGAGGTAGAGAAGATTTAATAGAAGCCATTAAAACAGTACATACTGGCCAAACATTTTATGGTCGAGAAGTAACCGATGTATTAATCAAGTCATTTCAGACTGAAGTGGCTAAAGAAAAGTCTGCTCCTGTATTAG
>CAZXTW010000771.1:0-3533 GCA_964643525.1 uncultured Roseivirgaceae bacterium | reverse complement strand
GCCAATGGCTTTAGGGGGGGTAGGAGAAATAAAAAAAGTAGAGCTGCCAGCCATTGGTTGCCCTACTTTTTTCTAACTTCTTACTTCCAACCTCTTTTTTCTAAGGTCTATCTTCCAACCTCTTTTTTCTAACTTCTTACTTCTAAACTCTAACCTCTAAAGCTTATTCATCGCGCAGGGTGCGGGCGGGGTTGGTGCGGGCGGCGCGAAAGGCCTGCCAGCCCATGGTGGCCCAGGCCAGCAGCAGGGCGCCACATCCGGCGGCGGCAAACACCCACCAGCCCGGCACAATGCGGTATTGAAAGCCCTGTAGCCACTGCTGCATGAGGTACCATGCCAGCGGTGCTGCCGGTACAAAAGCCATGGCCACCAGCAATAGGGTTTTGCGTGAAAGCATGAGCACCATTTGCCCTACAGTGGCCCCCAGTACCCTGCGGATGCCAATTTCTTTGGTGCGTTGCTCGGCCATAAAGGCAGCCAGGCCCAACAGCCCCAGGCAGGCAATCACCACAGAAAGCACTGAGGCCACCAGCGCCAGTTGCCCTACGCGTTGCTCGGCGGTATACATTTTGGCAAAGGCCTGGTCTAAAAAGGTATAATTAAACGGTTGCCCGCCGGCCAATTGGGCCCACTGCTGCTCCATAGTAGCCACCAGGGCAGGTATATCGGCCGCATTGGTGCGCAGGCACAGGTAGCTGCTGCTGGTGCCGGGCAGCATTACCAGGGGTGAAATGCTGTTGCGCATGGTTTCATAGTGAAAGTCTTTCACTACCCCTACAACGGTGTAACTGTATACGCTTTTAGACTGTGCACTTCCAAAATGGCTGATTTTGCGGCCCAGCGGGTTGGCCCAGCCAAAGGCTTTCACCAGGGTTTGGTTTACCAGGCAGGTGGCGCTGTCTTGCCTGCTGTTGCCGCTAAAGCCAGTACCGGCGGCCAGCTGCATGCCCATGGTGGGTACGTAGGCCTCGTCAACCTCCCAGCTGTTTACCATCAGGGTATTGTCTTTGCCGGGTTGCTGCCCCTCAAAATAAGTGGTTTGGTTGTAGGCCGAGGGCACTGGCAAAAAGCTGCTAACAGTAGCAGCTGTAACGCCGGGCTGGGCCAGCATATGCGCTTTAAACGGTTGCAGGTTATTGCCCAGGTTGTAGGCATCGTTCAAAATAAGCACCTGTGATTTGTTAAAGCCCAGGTTTTTATTTTGAATGTACTGTAGTTGCTGAAACACCACCAGCGTGCCAATAATGAGGGTAATGGTAATGGCAAACTGAAACACCACCAGGGCGTTGCGCAGCCAGGTGCCTTTATGGCCCACGGCAAAGGTGCCTTTGAGCACCTTAACGGGGCGAAAGCTACTAAGGAAAAAGGCGGGGTAGCTGCCTGCAGCCAGCCCGGTAACCACCAGTACAGTTGCCAGTACTGCCAGGGTGGCAGGCGCTACCAGTGCTTCGGTGCCAATGGCTTTGTTGGTAAGTACATTAAACCAGGGCAGGGCAAAGTAAACCATGAGTAGTGCCAGCACGGCTGCCACTGTGGTAAGCAGCAGGGCCTCTGCCAAAAACTGGCGCACCAGCTGGTGGCGAACAGCCCCCATGACCTTGCGCACGCCCACCTCTTTGGCCCGCCCGGCACTGCGGGCGGTGGCCATATTCATAAAGTTGATGCAGGCCAGGCCAATGATAAACAGCCCAATGAGCGAGAAGATGGTTACGTACTGCATGCTGCCGTTGCGTTCAATTTCGTTTTTGGTGTCAGAGGCCAAATGGATGTCGGTCAGGGGCATCAGGTAATAATGGGCATGGTTGCCGGCGGCCATAAACTGGTCAAAGTCAACACCCATGAACTTTTCTATTTCTGGGCCCATATACTTTTTAAGCATAGCGGGAAACTGCGCCTCCAGGGCAGCCCGGCTGGCCCCAGCCTTTAATAAAACGTAGGTATAAAAGTTATTGCTTGTCCAGATGGGCTGTTTGCTTTCAGGCAAAGAGGCCATTGACATAAGCAGTTTAAAGTGAAAGTGGCTGGGGCCGGGCATATCTTCAAAAACAGCATTAATGAGGTAGGGCGTTTCGCCAATGTTTATGGTCTGGCCTACGGCCTGGGCGGCATTGCCGGGGCCATAATACTTTTCTGCGGCGCTAAGGCTAAGGGCAGCCGTGTGCGGGGCAGTGAGGGCCTCAGTGGCCGAGCCTGCTACCACAGGTATGGTAAACAACTCAAACAGGCTGTTATCTGCAAAGGCAGCGTCTTTTTCCTTATAGCTGTGGGTTTCATCAACTTGTATGGTTTGTGGGCCCAGGGTGCGCAGGCGGGCGGCGTTGAGCACTTCGGGGTAGTCTTGCACCAGCGCGGCAGCGGTAGGGGCGGCTACCTGCGGTACATGGAAGGCCTGGTTGCCCATGGCCCCCTGGAAGTGGATGCGGTAAAGCTGTGGGGCCTGCTGGTGGTGCTGGTCGTAAGTCAACTCATCACGCACGTACAGGTAAATGCACAAAAAGGCGGCTATGCCCAGCGTGAGGCCGCCCAGGTTAATGGCGGTATACAAGCGCTGGCGCCGCATGGCGCGCCAGGCAGTGAGTAGGTAGTTGCGTAACATGATGGTCCGATTAGTTTGAGTAATGACAGAAAACTGACCTTTAGACGCTGGCCTACTGTGGGTGGTTACCAGCCAAAGGCAGAAAAATATAAAAAAGTAAAGTGCGCAGTAGCAGCAGGGCCAACCTTAAATGGTTTAGCATTGCGCCATGGCCAATGGCCTTGCCGTTTCATAGGCTATTGCACAGTTGGGGTACGGTTTATAGACCAGATTGATACTTGCAGCCGCATTAGTAGAATGCATATAGAAAAAGCTGCTGGGCTTACTTTGGCTGGTGTTGACGCTAAGGGGCACCGCCAGGATTTATATTTAAAGTTAGTTGCGTGCTATACTGTGTTTCGCTATATTGACAAAACATTTCTATAGATAAGAACAGCCGTTAGCGTATAAACAAGGAATTTTTTAGTGCATGCCAATATGCATGGTGTGCTATGCTTTGACACAATAGCTGCGGCGCAGTATTGGTCACATCACATTGTATTGCTGAAGTATTCTTGAAACCAGACATTTGTTATGGTACCCTATCGGCATAAGCTTGACCGCCAGCTTAGGCATATTTATGATAATTATTTAGATCTGGTACAGGTTGGCCGGGCCAATATGAGTTGGATACACCCTGCCATTGAAAGTACTGATTCATTGTTGGTGCACCTTACCTATCAAGATACCCTTGAACCTATTAAGGCTTCGGGCTTTGTGCCGGTTGCAAGCATTGCTGCCGATGAGGTGCTGGGCCGCCTTGATTTGGCCCTGCTTGATAAGATTGCACCCCATACCCAGGTTATTGCCATTGACTATGGCGATGAGCCAACCACCAGTTTAGATAAAAGTGCAGTAGAGGCAAAAATACGGGGCAAATGGTGGCGCGTGAACCAGGAACGGGGCTTTTTTAGTGGCACCACGGGCGCAGGGCAGCATGGCGTAATTATTGGCATTA
>CAZXTW010000770.1:0-3533 GCA_964643525.1 uncultured Roseivirgaceae bacterium | reverse complement strand
AGTGAAGAGTGGCTGATTACCCCACGGGTAGACTTTGATGTGAACGACAATGAAGAGTTTACCTTCTATGCCCGTACCCGCTTTACTGGCGAGCCTTTAGAAGTACTGTTCAGCAGTGATTATGCTGGCAGTGGCGATCCTAACCTGGCCACATGGAGCACCCTGCCTGGTGTGGTTCTGCCAGAGATTGACTCTGACGAGTGGACGCAGGTTGGCCCAATAGACCTGAGCGGATTGACTGGCCAGAACTACATTGCCTTTAAGTACGTAGGTACGCCAACAGTTTCAGCCCGCTGGACGCTTGACGACCTGCTGCTGATTGCACCTTCGCCAAGGGTAAGCTTTGCCGTGACTGAAGAAACCAGAGACGAGGCTGACGTGACGTTTGATGTAACACTTACTACCGACAGGGTATCGCCAGATCCGCAACAGGTTGAATTGACCGTGACTGACGGCAGTGGTGTGCTTTACGGTACCAGTGGTGATTACTTCACTTCGCCAGACGTAGTAAGTGGCAGCCTGGTAGTAACCATCCCTGCCAACACCACCTCGGCCACCTTCAGCATTACCCTGGTAGATGATGTTGATGTGGAAGGCAACGAAACCGTAAGCTTTGAAATTACCAACATACTAACCGGTGGCCTGGCCATTGCTGATGACAATACTGAGTTTACCCTCACCATTCGTGATGATGAGTCAGTTAACGTAACCCTGGCAGAGATTCGCGAAAACAACACAGCAGGCCAGCCTGTACTGCTTGACTTTAAGGTAACCTTTACCGGTACGGTTTACGGTGGCAACCTGACACCTACCGGCAACGACCTGCGTTTTGCAGTGATTGACGATACCCGCAACGGGGTAGTCATTGGCCATACTGATGGCACTGACCTGGGCTACACGGTGAATGAAGGTGACGAAATTCAGGTAGAAGGCTTTGTAGGCATTGAAAACGGTTTAACCGTAGTAAGGCCTGAAAGCATCTCACTCATTTCGGCTGGCAACGCGTTGCTAACAGCTAGAGAGGTGACTGACTTCCTGAACGAGGCTGATGAAGCTGACCTGATTGAGCTCAAACAGGTAGAGGTAATATCTGGCTGGGGCGTGTTAGTCAATGGCGCCTATGAAGTGGTAGTAAGTGACGGTGCGCGCGAGTACCTGGTGCGCATTGACCAGAACACCACAGCCATTAACGTGGCGCAGCCCACCACCCCAATTAACATTGTGGGTATTGGCTGGCAAATTGATGAAACCCTTCCGTTTGACGGTGGCTATGCCCTGCAGCCAAGGTATGCAGAAGATATTGACATCTTAACGGCCGAGGGTGAACTGTTGCTGCGTGAAGTGAGCCTGTTCCCAACGCCTGCGGCAAATGTGCTCACGGTAACGGTAACCAACACCAATACTGAAAGCCACTTTATGCTGTACAACGTAAGTGGCCAGCTGGTAAGCAACAGCACCTTTACCAACAGGCTTGAAGTAAATGTGCGTGAGCTTGAAAGCGGTGTGTACGTAGCACACATCGTAACAGGCAGCGAGGTAACCATCCAAAAAGTAATCATTACACGATAATAAGCCAGGGCGGCCTACTGCTTAGTGGGCCGCCCTGCTATTCATTAAGAAAGCAAAATGCAATCGTATATGAAAGGAAAACTACTGCTCTTGTGCCTATTCTGTAGCTTGGCCTCTGGGCTTGCTGCCCGGCAGGTTACCCTTGCTGAGGCCAGGGCCGGCGGTACTGGCCAGGTGGTAACTATTACTGGTATTGTTACCAACGGCAATGACTTTGACTCGCGCATACGCTACCTGCAAGATGGTACCGGAGGCATAGCCGTATTTGGCCCTGGTAGTGCCGACCTGGTAAATTCTGTGCGTGGTGATAGTGTAGTGCTTACCGGTACTACCGATGATTTTAACGGGCTGTTTCAGCTGTCAGAGGGTGCTGGCGACTTGACCTTTGAAATCATCACTACTGATAACCCTGAGCCGGTGCCTGCACAATCTACCATAGCTGATATGGTAGAAGCCAACGAGGGCACCTTAATGATATTTGAAGATGTGTCAATTCTTGAGGGTGGAGGTACCTTTTCAGGCTCTACCAACTATACTTTTGTTGATGGCACAGGGGCTGAAGGCCAGCTCAGAATTACCTTTAGCGGCCACCAGCTGGCAGGTACTGAAATACCCTCTGGTACCGTTACCCTGGTGGGCCTGCTCAGTGAATTCAGGGGCACCTACCAATTGCTGCCTCGTACCGCTGACGATCTGATTGTTGGCCTGGCCCTTGAAGGCTATCAGCAGTCTAACATCAACACGCGCAGCTTTGACCTCACCTGGAACACCAACATCCGTACCAATACCAACATCAGGTACCGTGTATTGCCAGATGGTGTGTTTGACACCATTAACGTTGATGAATCAGTGCTGGCACACAGCGTTACCCTGTCTGGCCTGCAGCCTGCTACCTTTTATGAAGTGCAGGGCTTTTCTGCAACTGAAGATGGTAAGGTAGCCGCCTCGTCGTTAACCATCATGAGCACCAAGTCTGAATCGTCAGGCCAAATGTTCTTGTACTTTAACCAGCCCGTAGCCACCCAGTTTGCCACTGAGCAGCCTGCTGTATATGTAGAAAATGCTTTTGCTGATACCATTGCCAACTACATTAACCGGGCCAACTTTACGGTTGATGTAGCCGTTTTTAATGCCAATGCTGCTGGTGCAGGGGTAATAATGGAAGCCCTCAATGCCGCCTGGGATCGCGGCCTGCGGGTACGCTACGTGACTGATGCTGATAATGCCAATACTGCCCTTGACCTGTTAAACCCTGACATACCGGTTATTCGTGATGACAACCCAGAGGGTATCATGCACAACAAGTTTTGCATTGTTGACTACCAAAGCACCCAAAACGCCTGGCTCATTAACGGCTCTAACAACTGGACCAACAACAACCTGAATGACGATGCCAACAACCTGGTTATCATGCAGGACGAAGCCATTGCCAGGGCCTTTACCCTTGAGTTTGAAGAAATGTGGGGCAGCAACGGGGCACAGCCCAATGTGGCCAATGCTGCCTTTGGCCCTGATAAAACCAGAAACACCCCCTCGCAGTTTATCATTGGTGATATACCTGTAGAGGTATACTTCTCACCAACTGACCAGCCCTCTGCTCAGGTATTTAATGCCTTGAATACAGTTGATAGCGACCTGCGCTTTGCCCTGCTGCTATTAACCAGAAATGAGCTGGCAGATCAGATTGTCACGGCTGATACGCTGGGCTGGTCTGTCAAAGGTATTATTGACGATACTACCGAAATTATAGGCAGCGATTATGATGAGCTGGTGTTTAACGGCATTGACGTATCGCTGTTTCAGCAAAGCCCGGCTTCAGGCGTATTACACCACAAATATGCCATTATTGATGCCCTGCGCCCTGATTCAGACCCGCAGGTTGTCACTGGCTCGTACAACTGGAGCACCGCCGCCACTGAAGATAATGACGAGAACATCATGATCATACACGACGCCAACATTAC